>JAAYRM010000214.1 GCA_012518745.1 Tissierellia bacterium | reverse complement strand
TTTGGGGTCCAAGGATGTTGGTATGCGGCTGGTCCATCTCCCCACCTGGCGGTTCCTCTGATTCCAGATGCACCCCGGACATCACGGGGAAGCATCCCCATGGCTATATTGTGAACGGAGTCGATGATGTATTGAAGGCCACGAGGGAGAATTTTAAATTCGGGGCGGATGCGGTTAAAATAATGGTTACCAGCGATCTCGAAGCGATGAGCATGACCTATGATGAGATCCAGGCTGCGGTACAGATGGCCAAGGCCCATAATGCAACGAGCTGTGCCCATGCCTCAGGAGTTCAATCCATCAAAGCCTTAGTGGAGGCTGGGATAACATCCATCGAGCATGGAACCATAGTGGATGAAGAAGCTGCCCAGATGATGAAGGATAATGGAGTATATCTAGTCCCAACCCTATTGGCGATGGAGACCATGACCAAGAGGTCCGATAGGTCCGAGGGAGGGGAAGAGCCCCAGAGGAGAGCGCGGGAATGCTTCGATATTTACCTTGATAAGGGGGTAAAGATCGGCTTTGGAAGCGATGCAGCCATCCCTCATATCGAGCATGGAAAGCAGATGAGGGAATTCGAACTGATGGTGGAGATGGGAATGACACCAGCTGAGGCGTTGAAATCGGCAACGAAGACCAATGCGGAGATATTGGGATGGGAGGCTAAAATAGGCTCTATAGAGGTAGGCAAGTACGCCGATATAGTGGCATTTGATAAGAATCCCCTAGAGGATATAAGCTGTATGGATAGATGTGGGTTCGTCATGAAAGATGGCGTAGTTTATAAGGCATAAAAGAAAAGAAGATAAGAAATGCTCCATCCCAGTATCGGGACGGAGCATTTTCTATGTTAAATAGGGGTACATAGGCTGATTAATTCAATATACTTATTATTGAGATACTGATTTTACGGGTTCACCATCGGTACCTTCGTATTCCCTACCCCAACCTGTAAATACTGAGAAGCTCAGTACTAGGAATAAGGCTATGGGATAGAAGGAGGATATTGTGATCTGAATTGGGTTAACATCTGGAATAAATGCATATTCCCCCTGTAGACCCTGGATCAACGTAAGTGCTATGAAGATGAAAGCCGATATAAATGGTATAACAGTTGGGATTGTATTGGCATAGCCGTCTATGAGGTTTGCCCTTCTATAGGGATGTAGATCCTTAGACTGTCCAATCTCATTTGCAATAGGCCCAAACATTATTATCGCAGGACCACTTGCTGCTCCCAATGCCATTGCAGATACCATGACTCCAAGTGCAATAGCTATTTCCGACCCTATCTCGGTTTGGGCTAGCCTGCTATTGACAATACCATTGATGATACTATCCATAGTCCCACTAGCGTTCAGAACTCCTATAATGCCGAATAGGGAAATGTTGAATACCGCTATACCTATCATACCTAGTACACCTTCGAATATAAAGCCGCCAAGGGCCCCATCTTCAATATGCATGATATCGTTTACGGTTATAATATTGAATATAAGTGCTATTATGGTACCGGATATAATACCCCAGGTTATTGCGGTAAATATATCCCTAGTCTTAATTGCTATATATAGTAGAATAGCAACCGGGATTAACATTATCAATCCCTTGGGATTCATATACTGTTGTAATATTTCACCTGCACCTTGACCTAAATCCCCTCCGCCGCCGAGTATCGCATATAATATCGTCGATATAATTGCACCCGTTATAGCGAATTTAAACCTCGAGGCTACTACACCGCCTATATCCGCGCTGCCTTCCCTATTCCTATATAATTGGGTTGCAGCAGAGGCGATAGTGGTATCGGATACAGGGGCAAGATTATCCCCAAAGATCGCACCACTCAATATTGCCCCGGATAATAATGCGGGATTAGCACCCAATAGGATGCCTGAAGGGAATAGAATTGGGAATGCTGAAAACATGGTCCCAATCGATGTACCTGTAGCTGTAGCTATTATACAGGTAGCGATAAAGGTAAAAGCTGTGAAGACTCCACCTTTAAGTTGGATAAGATCCCCCAACCAAACGAATCCACCTGCAACACCACTCTTTGCCATCAGTTGGGTGAATATTCCTACTACGAATAAAATCATGATCAGTACTGCGTTCATTGGGCTTGCTACACCTTCGGTAACAGAATCCCAATACTTTTTCCAATCCTTACTAAAAAAGCTCCCTATAATTAAACCTATAAAGCCCCCAGTTGCCAAAGCCTCCATATCGAATACCTTGAATACTACGAAAAATAGGATACAGAAGAATACAAAGATGAGCATAGGAATCAACGCCATCCTTTGGCCACCGTGGAATTCCAGCAGGGTATCTTTCTTATCGTTCATTTTTTTACCTCCTCCTCTAAAACCATCTTCAAGTAACATTACATCGCATCAAGCCTACAATACCCCTTAGATATATTTTATCAAAACTATCAAGACTAATTATGTAGTAAATATTACAAATTCTCCATTTATGAGAAATAGAAAAGGAAAAGGTAGGAAATAAATGGGTTTGCACACCCTTAGATATGCAAACCCTAATTGACGAACATCATCATTTTAAATCATTTAGTTTATTTATATCCTCTATCACCATATAGCCATCCGCCTTACTTATTAGGCCCATGGTGGTCAGGCTACTCATGATATTAGAAACCGTGACCCTGTTTAATCCGGTAAGATTAGCCATTTCTTGATGGGTGAATTTCATATTCAATTCACATCTACTGCCATCAAAGGAACCATGGGAATGGGCTAGCTTGACTAGATAGGTAATAACACGAGAATAGGAATCCTTGAACGTAAGGTTCTGTATATTGGATGAGAGAACACGAACTTTTTTAACCAATGACTGGAGTATCTTCATCGTCATACCATCATTGAAGAAGATTAGTTCCAGGAAAAATGGTTTCGGTACAACATAGACATTCGAATTCGTCAATGATATAGCAGTACCAAAATTGGGCAACCCATCTATAGCGGATAGCTCCCCAAAGACACTACCCTCCTCTGCAATGGTCAGGCATTGTTCATTACCCTCAACGCTATATATGCAGATTCTAATCCTGCCCTCCTTAACTAGATATACGTAATCATCATATTGCTGCTGGTGATAGATGATTTCGTTAGGCTTGAAGGACCTCAGGTATGAGGCAAGGTTTGGCTCGTCCCATTTTATATCCTTAAATCTGATCCAGGGAGAGTAATGATGTAGATCATCTGTACCATCAATCATTATAACACCCCTTTCTGCGGGATACCGTAGAAATATCTATATGAAACTGTATGAAAATATCTACATTATGTCACCTATGCTACATTTATATTATACCACTATATTGAAGGTTAAATCTACTTGTTTATGTTATTATATTATAAATAGATATCATAAATTGTATTCTGCATTACAGAATATTGAATGTTTATTTGGTAACCTTAAGCTACAGATAGATAATATGTCAAAAAGGGAGGGATATCATGTCATCTTACGGATTTATTGAGACTAAGGGTTATGTTGGTTGTATCGAGGCTGCAGATGCTATGGTCAAGGCGGCAAATATCGAAATTGTCGGACGCGCAAGCATTGGTGCAGGCTATGATACCGTAATAGTAAGGGGAGATGTAGGTGCAGTTAAGGCAGCAGTTGATGCGGGAGCAGCAGCGGCTCAAAAGGTTGGGGAACTTGTATCAGTCCACGTTATCCCAAGACCTCATCCGGGATTACTGGAGATGTTTCTAGACATCGAGGCTGATGAAGACTAAAGGAGGGCTTACGTATGAAAAAGTTTTATACCGCATCGGATGTCGAGTATGCCGCTTCTAGAGGGGAAAGTAGCATTGCTATAAATGAATACGATGTAATTACCGATGTGGCAAGGGAAGCAGCAGAAAAACACAATATTGAATTCGTCATAGGAAACAAGCTGACCGAGATGGCTGATAATAGACCTGGGGAGAGCACAATGC
This sequence comes from Tissierellia bacterium, assembly GCA_012518745.1. Taxonomy (GTDB): domain Bacteria; phylum Bacillota; class Clostridia; order Tissierellales; family Tepidimicrobiaceae; genus DUNJ01. The sequence continues at coordinate 1,627 of JAAYRM010000214.1, read as the reverse complement.
CCAATACAGGACGGCCGATCAGCTCAGCGGTTGATGGAAGAATAATAGCACCAGAATACAGAGGCCTGATTAGCGACCAAGAGGTTGAGACCTGGAGGCGAGAATTCCCAATATTAAAGGATGCGATTCACGTAGCTAACTGTTCCCAATCAGCTCAAGCCAATAGGGTAAGGGGAGCCATAAATAGATATTTGGATAATTGGCTAACGGTTGGTATGGATTGGGAAGCTTGGATGGAGGAAGTATATTTTGCCAAGGCGGAGTTTGCAAAGCTCATCAATGCAGACCCTAGTGAAATTGCAATAGCTAGCTCGGTATCGGAAACCCTATCATCCGTAGCAAGCTTTCTGGATTATAGCAAGGGAAGGCAGAAGATAGTTGCAACAGATGCCGAATTCCCAACTGTGAACTACGTATGGCTCGCACATCAGAAATATGGGGCGAAAGTTGATTTTATTGCCGTAAACGACAGACATGAAATAGAACTATCCGAGTATGAGAGGTATATCGATGAAAACACCTTGATGACCTCGATAACTCAAGTATATTATTTAAACGGGTTTAAACAAGATATAGCAGAAATTGCGGAAATTGCACATAGCAAGGGTTCCTTAGTCCTAGCGGATGTCTATCAAGGCATAGGGACGGAACCAATAGATGTAAAGAAGATGAATATAGACATTCTGACCACGGGGAATTTGAAATACCTATTTGGATTACCAGGCGTAGCATTCATGTATGTAAACAAGGATTTAGTACCTATGCTAAAGCCTGCCGTAACTGGTTGGTTTGGACAGGACAATCCATTCCTATTCCAGTCTAGGTACCTTGATTGGGCGGCAGATGCAAGCAGGTTTGACACCGGAACTCCACCGGTATTAAACGCATATGCGGCAAGAGCAGGACTTGAAATAGTAAATGAGGTAGGCGTGGATAGAATAAAGGATAGAGTGGATATGCTCAGTGCCCATGCCCTACAGGGATGTCTGGATAGGGGCCTGAAGACTATCAGCCCATTTGATGTAAATAAGAAGGGGGCAACTACAGCTATCTGGGTTTCAGACAAGATAGATTCCGGCGAGATGGAGACGGAGCTGAGGAAGAGGGATATCATAGCCTCCGCAAGAGGGGATGTTATAAGGGTAGCACCCCATTTCTACACTACAACTCAGGAAATAGACCATGTACTTGATCAGATAAAACAGATTTTAGATGGCAAGTAGGTGAGAAAATGTATATATGCAAGGTATTAGACAAATGTGTATCTACCATAAAGGATGATGGCCTAAAGGGATATTCCCTATTGAAATTGCAGAGGATAGATAAATTTAACATGGATTCAGGTGAAGTAATTGTAGCGGTAGACACATTGGGCTGCAGTATCGACGAGGTGGTACTGGTCACAGTAGGATCAAATGCTAGATTCGCACTTAGGGATGCAGACGTACCGGTAGATGCAGTAATAGTCGGGATTGTAGACAATTACAATTCTAAATAGGTTTAGCAATGAGCTATTATCAATATTAACGATAATAAATAGGAGGTATATCTTATGAAATCAAAGGGTTTTATCGAGACAAAGGGATTGGTTTCAGCCATAGAAGCTGCTGATGCTATGGTTAAAGCT
>JAAYRM010000030.1 GCA_012518745.1 Tissierellia bacterium | reverse complement strand
GGATAGGGCCTATAAGGTATTGGGTAGAATTACTAAGACCAGCATCACGAGACTATTCGTTGAACTGGGAAGAAATGAATAGGGGGGAAGGATTATGAATGGCGAAATTACAATATATATACTATCGGATTCGGTAGGGGAAACTGGAGAGCAGGTGGCTAGGGCGGCCATTAGCCAATTCAACCCACAGAAGTATGATATACGGAGATTCCCATATATTACGGAGCGGGAGCAGATAATAGAGATCTTCGAAGAGGCTCAGAACGAGAATAGTATAATCATATATACCATGGTGATTCAGGAGCTGAAGGATTTCATCATCCGTATGAGCTCGGATTTGAATATACCGGTGGTGGATCTGATGACTCCCGCATTAAATGCATTGGAAGGCGTCTTGGGCTATGGACCCAAACGGGAATCTGGGCTCATCAGGAAGTTGGATGAGCAGTATTTTAGGAAGGTTGAGGCCGTAGAATTCGCCGTAAAATATGATGATGGTAAGGATACCAGGGGCATAAAGAAGGCCGACCTGGTATTGGTTGGGGTATCCAGAACCTCCAAGACCCCCCTGAGCATGTATCTAGCTCATAAGCATTTCAAGGTGGCCAATGTTCCATTGGTGCCCGAGGTGCCTGCGCCCCATGAGATATTCACCAAGGATGCAAACAGGGTCTTTGGGCTTATTGCCGATCCGTTTAAACTGAACGAGATAAGGCAGGAGCGGCTTAAATCACTGGGTTTGAGCAATAATGCTAATTATGCCAGTGTGGATAGGATAAGGTTGGAGCTGGAATATTCTCGGGAAATTATGAAGAAATTGAATTGCACCGTCATAGATGTGTCCAATAAGGCGGTCGAGGAGACGGCGGGTATAGTGCTGGAGCATATGAAGAAAAATTTCGGGAAGTTGATATAGATTAGAGGTGTTGTGCAGACATCTCTTTTTTATATGGAGATATAGAGGAAGTTTTTAAAATAATAGAGGAATATAAGAACTTATGTTGTATATATATATAAACAACCATTTATAAGTAACTATCTATAAGAGGTGTATTATCTATGGATATACGTACACGCTTGGATGAATTGGAAAGGAATACCCTGTCCAAATATGCTACCCTGAGCAGCAATACCAAGGGTAGGATGATGGAAGAGGAGATATGCAATATAAGGACGGAATTTCAGAGGGATAGGGATAGGATCATCCATTCTAAGTCATTTAGAAGGCTGAAGCATAAGACTCAGGTTTTCATAGCCCCAGAAGGGGATCATTATAGGACTAGATTGACCCATACCTTGGAGGTAGCTCAGATATCCAGGACCTTGGCGAGGGCATTGCGGTTAAATGAGGATCTAGTGGAGGCGATTGCATTGGGGCATGATCTAGGACATACCCCCTTTGGCCATACAGGGGAGTATGCATTGAATGCCCTTCATCCCGGTGGGTTCAAGCATAATGAACAGAGCCTAAAGGTGGTCGATTTTCTAGAGCATACCCATATGAGGCAGGGGCTCAACCTAACCCACGAGGTTCGGGATGGGATCTTAAACCATACAGGTGATGGGGAACCGGAAACCTTGGAGGGAAGTATAGCCAGGATTGCGGATAGAATAGCCTATATAAACCATGATATAGATGATGCTATAAGGGCCAAGATAATAGGGGAGGATGAATTGCCCAAGGATTGCCTAGATGTATTGGGGAAGTATCATGGGGAGAGGATCAATATAATGATATTGGATGTGGTGGAGAATAGCCTAGATGCGGATAGTATATCCATGAGCGACAGGGTTGGATATTATACCGAAAAATTAAGGTTATTCATGTTCGATAGGGTATATTTAAATATGGATGCGAGGACTGAGGAGAAGAAGGCCCTATATATAATAGAGCAGCTATATAGGTACTATATGGACAACTACTTGGAATTGCCAGAGGAGCATAGGGAACAATATAAGAATACCGATTTCCCCAAGGAGGATATAATCTGTGATTATATCGGGGGTATGACGGATAGATATGTGGTAAATCTGGTGAAGGAAATATTTATACCAAAACCTTGGCAAAAATATTGAAAAAAAGAAGGATTTTAATAAACTTTGTCGTATTATAATATAAATGGGTGATATTGCATGACTGGTATTATAAATGATGAAATAATCGAAAGGGTTAATGATGGTAGTATTTTGGTGGATACGATCTCCAAATATGTATCGCTGAAAAAAACAGGCAATAACTACATGGGCCTATGTCCCTTTCATAATGAGAAGACTCCATCCTTTTCCGTATCTCAGGAAAAACGGCTATTCCATTGCTTTGGATGTGGAGAGGGCGGGGATGCAATTTCCTTCATCATGAAGATGGAGAATCTATCCTTTGTGGATGCGGTTAAACTATTGGCCAGGGATCAGGGTATACCGCTAGCGGAAGGTGGCAAGGTGGATAAGGAGCTACTTCGCGAGAAGGAGAGGATCTATGGGATCAATAGGAAGGCTGCCAGGTTCTATTATGATAGTTTAATCAGGGATAAGAGAATCCTAGGTCATTTGAGGGATAGAAAGATAGGTAGGAAGACCCTAAATCGATTTGGATTGGGATATGCACTGGATAGCTGGGATAGTATATATAGATATCTAGGGGATGAGGGCTATTCAGTTGACGATATGGAGAAAGCGGGGTTGATAGCCAAGCGAAGGGATGGTTCCGGATATTACGATAGGTTTAGAAATAGGCTTATGTTTCCAATAATAGATACTAGGGGCAGGGTTATAGGATTTGGAGGTAGGATCTTGGATGATTCGATGCCAAAGTACTTAAACACCCAGGATACCTTGGTATTTACAAAGGGGAATAACCTATATGGATTGAACTTGCTCAAGGATCGAGTTGATAGGGATAGGATAATATTGGTGGAGGGATATACGGATGTTATAGCATTATATGAAAACGGGATAGACTATGCGGTTGCGGGCCTTGGAACCGCCTTTACTGCGAATCAAGCTAAGCTGCTCAAG
>JAAYRM010000213.1 GCA_012518745.1 Tissierellia bacterium | reverse complement strand
TGATTCCCCGTAATATCACGGGTGCATTTGGAATCCGATGATCCACCAGGTGGAGAGATCGACCAACCACATACCAGCATCCTTGGCCCCCAAAATTGGCCCGCATCTATAGCATTACGCACTGCGATATCCGAATAATCCACCGACCCTACATCCCTAAGGGTTGTAAATCCTGCCAACAGATCCCTTTGCACATTTTTAATGCTATTCAGAGTCATCTCCGCAACCGTCTGATATAAAAATAGGCGGTCGGAATCCAACTCGCCATTCATATTGATATGTACATGGGCATCGATAAGGCCTGGCATAACGAACTTATCCCTTAGATCTATGACCTCATACTCCTTTGTTGCCCCTACATTATCTATACTGTCGATTTTAATTATCCTATTTCCCTCGATAAATACGGCCATATCCTTCTTAGGTTCATCGGATAGGCCATCGAATAAAAGCCCGCAAAATAATATCTTCATATAGAAACCACCCTTCCATCCTTCATAACGAAGTAACATCTAGATAGAGCTTCCGAATTGGTTAGTAGATCCTGACCCCAGGCTGCAATATCAGCCCTCTTCCCCTTAGCTATAATACCTATATCGTCCATATTCAATATCTTAGCATTTACGCTGGTGGCAGCTTTTAACGCCCTGAAGGGATCCATACCGGATTTAAGGTAGGAACTATATTCTCGCCAACTTTCGTAGCTTTGGTATACCGAAACATGATCTGTTCCATAGCCTAATTCGATATCGCTTTCCATTATCACCCTTCGACCAGCCTTCAATTCCCTAGCATACTGTTTTAACTTTTTCCTGAATTCAATTGGTTTTTTATTTAGCAACTCCTCATCCTGGAATATTATCTGATCGTATGCTGAGAATGTAGGTACTAGGTATACATCATTTTCCTCCATCAGCTTAGCCGTCTTTTCCTCTATCAAGGCACCATGCTCTATTCACTTTATTCCGAATCCGACTAGCTTCTCTATTATATCATGGGTATAGGCATGGGCTGTGACGGGCATTCCCTTGATATTGGCTATTTCAAATATAGCCTGTAGTTCATCATCGGTTAGCTGTTGCTCATCTGGAAGGTCGTTTATCGTGGAGAAGCCACCGGATACTATTATCTTGATAAAATCTGCACCATATTTTATATCCCTTCGGACCATCTCTCGGAAAAAATCTGCACCCGATCCAACTGAAATGCTCTTGACCACATCCGAAACCATACTATGTCGATGTAGTAATTGGGATAGATCGCCATGGCCACCGGTTGCGGACATGGAATGGGGTGCTATGACCAATCTGGAGCCCTCAAAGTATCCGGCTTCTATTGCCATCTTGGCATCGGCTAGCCCATAGCCCCTTGCTAGGCTACCCATAGCCCTGATGGTGGTAAAGCCCCCCTGTAGTGTTTTCTTAGCGGTATGAATCGTCGCCAAGGCAAACCATTCATCTGAATAGGTATGATAATCATTATATAAAGGTTTCCAATCGAAAAATTCAGGATGCACATGGGCATCTATTAGGCCGGGTGTCACTATATAGTCACTCAGATCTATGATGCTCGCATATTCCGGGAATGGAATATCCCTACCGACGTCTACAATGCGAGCATCTTCTATTAGTACCTGATAGTCATCCTTCAGGGATTCATCGATGCCGTCAAATAGTTTTCCACATTTTATTAGATATATGCCATCCATCTCTTACTCCACCATGTTTTCGTATATCTCTTTATAATCTTTCGGACCCTGCTTGGGCATATGCATACAGTATCCCCAAGGGAATATCTGGTGTAGCCACATCTGGTATCGATTTGTCAACGTGAACATAAGGGTGATCATATCCTTAAATTCTTCCTTATCTTCTATCGAATCGACTAGATCGTGGAAGCTAGTCAGTATCCTTCCATATTTCTTTAATCCGAAGAATTCTATGACCCCTACATCTATTTTAAGCATCCTCTTGGTCATGGTTTTTAATATATCTAATGTGAATTCAGATTTTTCGCTAAAGTCGAGTAGGCTTGAGAAGGTATGGATGCCTAAGGCCCTAACCTCTCCACTTAGCATAACTAGTGGGGTGAAGTATTGATCATAGACCCCTGCCTCACTACCTAAATATCCGTTTTTTATATTATAGATATCCTTTGGCTCCGTAACCCAGATATCCTCGATCTCTTTCTCTATTACCTGTTTTAATTCCCTTAAAGTATCGCAGTTCACTTTTCACCCTCCCTATCTCTCTACTATGACTTCTATATATTCCTTAGAAAACAATAGGTTATTCCATATGGAATATCCGACGCTCTTCAGTATATCTATATCCTCATCTAAAACCTGCCCTATTGCCAGAGTTGGCACGGCTTCATAATTGGGCCCATAGTTCAGGGATAGATATTGAAAATCCAATTCTATATTTACCCTACCAATCGGTTGTCCCGCCATGTTTTCAAATTGCATATCCTCCGGCCTATTGGTAAGGATATAGGGAAAATACATCTGCTTTCCACATACCACCGCATGACTCTGTATGCTAGTGAAGGGCAATTGTGAAAGAAATATATCACAAACCGTAGGGTTAAAATCTGTCAACAATTCAACTCTAACTTCTTGTTCTAATTTTGGCCATTTCATCTTTACTATCTCTTTCATTTCTATTACCACCTCTCATTAATTATAAAGGGCACATGCAATATGATGATCCTCGCCTACCTCGTGCAAGTTTATATCGTTATCGATACATTTGTCAGTTGCATGATCGCATCTTAGATGGAATCTGCAACCTTTCCGTGGATTTATTGGTGAAGTAAGCTCCCCTTTTATAATATTTTTCTTACCCCATTCCTGATCGATGCTCGGTATTGGTATCGCACTTAAAAGTGCCTTTGTATATGGATGCATGGGATTTTTAAAGAGTTCCTCTGTTTTGGCACTTTCCACGCATTGCCCAAGGTACATTACCACTATCTCATCGCTTATATGCTTTACTACACTCAAATCATGAGTGATGAACATATAGGTAATGCCTAGTTCTTCCTGTAGATCCATCATCAGATTTAAGATCTGCGCCTGTATACTGACATCCAATGCGGATACCGGCTCATCGCAGACGATGAACTTAGGATTTAAGGATAATGCCCTTGCTATACCAACCCTCTGCCTTCTGCCACCATCCAGTTCATGGGGATAGGATCTTATCAACCGCTGTGAAAGCCCAACTACATCCATCAATTCCTTTATCCTATTATTGATTGCTTTTTTATCCTTTAGGATCTTGTTTACAATTATGGGTTCCTTTATTATATCCCCTATACTCTTCCGTGGATTTAAAGATGAATATGGATCTTGGAAGATGATCTGCATTTCCCTGCGCATCTTCTTTAGCTGTTGCCCTGTATAGTCTAATACATTCTCTCCATCGAACAGGACCTCGCCCTCAGTTGCATCTAGCAGTCTCAACATAACCCTACCCAAAGTGGATTTCCCACAACCTGATTCACCAACAACTCCTAAGGTCTTACCCTTATCTATAGAAATATTCACATTATCGACTGCATGCAAATAACCCTCGGGTACTTCAAAATATTTTTTCAATCCAATTGTTTGCACTAATGGCTGTTCCATTTTTACCTCCTATAGGATATAAAGTATCTTTTATTTACTTCAGTTCCGTGTCTGAAATCCCTTTTAATATAGATGACAGCTTATAATATGAGACCCTGAATTGCTAGCCTTAGGTACCTCTTTTTTACAGATATCCATACGCTTTGGACAACGTGGGTGGAATTTACATCCAGATGGTAAGCGCATTGGGTCCGGAGTATCCCCTTTGATGGAATTTAACCTCTCCACATCCTGTTCTATATTTGGTATAGAACCGAAGAGACCTATTGTATAGGGGTGATGTATTTCGGCTTGGAATATATCCTCTACAGTTCCGCTCTCCACCAATTCA
>JAAYRM010000212.1 GCA_012518745.1 Tissierellia bacterium | reverse complement strand
TTGCTCTGTGATATCTTCCAGCATAGGGCATGCTCCCTACCCCCACTTCCTATAACTAAAACCTTCATAGTATCCCTTCCTTCTAAAGCCTTAATGTTTAAAATGCCTAATGCCCGTAAATATCATCGTCATATCATGCCTATCGGCTTCATCTATGGACTCCTCATCCCTCAATGAACCCCCAGGCTGTATAATTGCGGTAACCCCCGCTTTTGCCAACGCCTCCACGGAATCCTTGAATGGGAAGAAGCCATCCGAGGCCAGTACCGAACCCTTAACCCTTTCGCCTGCCCTTGCGATAGCGGATTCCACCGCCCATACACGGCTCACCTCTCCCATGCCTATACCAATGGTCCCCCTATCCTTAGCCAATAGAACCCCATTGGATTTAACGCCCTTTACCGCCTTCCAGGCGAATAATAGGTCATCCATCTCCGCTTCTGTGGGTTTCCTTCTCGTCACGACCTGCAAATCCTCCCCAAGGAGCTGGGTATTTCTCTCCTGTACCAATATGCCGCCAAGTACCTTCTTAATATCATATGAGGTATAATCATCCTTCATTATATCCGGTATTTCCAGAATCCTGATATTCTTCTTGGAGGTGAGGATCTTCAATGCCTCCTCGGTAAAGGAAGGTGCCATTATTATCTCTATAAATATATCATCTATTCTCCTTGCGACCTCTATATCCACTTCCCTATTCGCCCCGATTATGCCTCCAAATATGGATACCTTATCCGACTCATAGGCCTTATCATATGCTTCCAATAGGTCTTCCCCGCTGCCTATCCCACAGGGATTAGCATGTTTTACCGCCACCACCGTAGGTTCCTCGAACTCCTTCAGTATCTCCAAGGTCCCATTGCCATCATTGATATTGTTGAAGGATAAAGCCTTGCCATGTAACTGCCTGGCACCCAATATGGTTCCCTTCAAATTGCCAGACTCCCTGTAGACTGCAGCCTTCTGATGAGGATTTTCCCCATATCTTAACTCCTGCTTCTCCCTAAATGGAAATACGATGCTATCGGGAAAATCCACCGCTTCCAATTCATTAAAATAGCCTGATATCAGGGAATCATAATAGGCCGTATATTGAAATACCTTAATAGCAAGGGATTGCCTCAGTTCAATTGAGGTATCTCCCTCCGCCCTCAACTCCTCCAATACCTTGGAATAATCCGCAGGATCCATCACTACCGTTACATCCCTATAGTTCTTGGCTGCGGCCCTTATCATGGAAGGACCACCTATATCTATATTCTCTATTATCTCCTCATGGGATATACCCTCTTTGTTGAGGGTTTCCTCAAAGGGATATAGGTTATTTATCACCATATCTATCGGGGCTATGTTGAGATCCCCTAAGGTCTTCATATGCTCCTTATCATCCCGCCTACATAGTAATCCCCCATGGATATTTGGGTGAAGGGTCTTAACCCTACCGTCCATTATCTCTGGAAACTTGGTAACTTCCGATACATCCACCACATCTATCCCAGCATCCCTCAATATCCTGCTAGTACCCCCGGTGGATAGGATATTCCATCCCAGCTTATCCAACTCTAGGGCAAATTCCACAATCCCTTCCTTATCGTATACGCTTATCAACGCCGTCTTCATAATATCACCTCTGATCTATAATTACCCTTCGACCTTCGATAGTGAGCCTTCCCTGACAATAGAGGCTGATAGCCTCGGGTAATGCCTCATGCTCTACCTTCAGAACCCGCTCCTTCAGGGTTTCCACCGTGTCCCCATCCATTACCTCCACGGCCCTCTGGAGGATTATGGGCCCCGTATCGGTCCCCTCATCCACGAAATGAACGGTTACTCCCGTTATCTTCACACCATAATCCAATGCCATCCTATGAACCCTATCCCCATAGCATCCCTTCCCACAGAAGCTTGGAATTAGGGATGGATGCACATTGATTATCCGCCCAGGATATCTATCTACAAACTCCTTTGGCAATACCTTCATATATCCTGCCAATACCAATAGCTCTATATCCCGGTTCTCCAATTCTTTCAATATCCCTCGATTGAATTCCTCTTCGGTATCATACTCTCCCTCATCCATATATAATGCCTCTATTCCCGCATTCCTGGCCCTATTAAGCCCATAGGCATCCCTTCTATTGGAGATCACTACCTTTATCTCCCCATCTATATTGCCCTTTTCTACATTATCTATAATGGCCTGAAGGTTGGTGCCTCCGCCCGATATCAGCACTCCAATATTTACGGATGACATAGCTCAACCTTCTCCTCGCCTTTTTTAATTTCACCTAGAACAACAAATTCCTCTCTCCGCTCCTCTAGGCGAGATATTATATCCTCCTTTTGATTCCCATCTACTATCAATACCATCCCTATGCCCATATTGAATGTGGAGTACATCTCATGGGTGGCAATATTGCCCCATTCCTGTAATAGATCGAATACCTTGGGCCTATCTATGACACCTGTATCTATGATGGCCTTCAAACCATCCGGCACTATCCTGGGTATATTCTCATAGAATCCTCCCCCGGTTATATGTACAATGCCCTTTATATTGAATTCCTCTATCAACGGCAATACCGTCTTGGTATATATTCTAGTGGGCTTCAATAGCTCCTCCCCTATCGTGCAGTCCAGCTCCGGGATGAACTTATCCACCGCCATATCTTCCTTTTCAAATACTATCTTCCTCACGAGGGAATAGCCATTGCTATGGATACCGCTGGAGGGCAATCCTATGATGATATCCCCTTCCTCCGCATTGCTTCCATCGATTATATTCTTCCTATCGACGATTCCCACACAGAAGCCTGCTAGGTCGTACTCATCTTCCTTATAGAAATCGGGCATCTCCGCCGTCTCTCCCCCTATCAGGGCACAGCCTCCTTTTATACAGCCATTGGCAATTCCCTCAACAACCTTGGCCATCTTCTCCGGAACTAGCTTTCCCGTTGCCACATAATCCAAGAAGAACAAGGGCTTTGCACCCTGACATAGCACATCATTTACACACATGGCAACGCAATCCTCGCCTATGGTATGATGCTCATCCATCATGAATGCTATCTTCAACTTGGTTCCTACCCCATCGGTCCCGGATACCAATACCGGTTCATCATAGTCCTTAGAATCCAATTTAAATAACCCAGAAAATCCTCCAATATCCGATATGACGTTATCGGTATGGGTTTTCTTAATTATATCCTTTATCAACTGTACCTGCCTATAGCCAGCTTCCTTATCTACACCTGCATCCTTATAGGTTATGCTCATGGTCTTTCTCCTCTCTATCTCTTTTCCACCTCTATGGGGTATTCGCCGCTGAAGCAGCCGGCACAGAATATCTCTTCCCCACCTACCGCATCTAATAGCCCCTCAAGGGATAGGAAGCATAGGGAATCCGCTCCTATTATATCCCTTATCTCCTCCACGGTCCTATCAGCAGCTATCAAGGTCTCCCTCGCCGGTGTATGCATACCCAAATGGCAAGGATATTTCACAGGGGGTGCCGATATCCGTACATGGACCTCCTTGGCCCCTGCACCCTTGAGCATGGCCACCGTCCTCTTCATAGTGGTCCCCCGCACTATCGAGTCATCCACCACTATCACCTTTCGGCCTTCGACATTCTCCTTTAGCACATTCAGCTTGATCCTTACTCCCTGTTCCTGCAATTCCTTGGTGGGCTGTACAAAGGTCCTACCCACATATCGATTCTTGATCAACCCCTCATCATAGGGAATGCCGGATTCCTCTGCATAGCCAATAGCTGCCACGGTACCAGAATCGGGGGCGGATATAACTATATCGCCATCGGCTGGGCATTCCTCGGCTAGATTTCTACCGGCCTTCCTCCTCAATAGATATATGCTCTTCCCATCCAGCTTGCTATCCGGCCTAGCGAAGTATATTATTTCAAAGATGCAGATATTTTTTTTCTCCGCCTTCATCGCCTGCACGGATTTTATCTGCCCATCTATTATTACAACCATCTCCCCAGGCTCTACATCCCTCACATATTCTGCACCTATGGTATCGAATGCACAGGTCTCGGAGGCCAATATATAATCATTGCCCATCCTACCAATGCATAGGGGCTTTAATCCATAGGGATCCCTCACCCCTATAAGCCTATCGTTGGTCATGATCACCAACGCATAGGAACCCTCGACATCCCCAACGGCGTTTATTATGGCCTGTTCTATATCGTCCTTATGGTACCTAGCGATTAGATTGGCAAATACCTCCGTATCGATGGCGGTTTGAAATATTATTCCCCTATCCTCCATATCCTCCCGGATACCCTTGAAATTGGTTAAACTCCCATCATAGGCTAGGGCCAATGCCCCCTGCTTATACCCCACCACCAGGGGCTCTGCATTGATGGAGGTAATTTCCTCGGTATCGCTATATCTGACATGCCCAATCCCTATATTGCCCCTCAACCTATCCAGCAATCTATCGTTGAATACCTCATGTGCTAGGCCTAGGTCCTTATGATAATCTATATACCCATTATTGTTTATGGCTATTCCAGAACTCTCCTGCCCCCTATGCTGTAATGCATAGAGGCCATAGTAGATGATCCTGGATATATGTCTTTGATCCCTACTATATATGCCGATGATTCCACTCATTTCACTTCATCCCCTCGGTTTATCCTTCTAGTTCCCTATTCATACCTTCAACTTCTACCTTTAAATGCTCCTTATACTTTGTAAATTTTTCTCTCAGCTCAGGGTATTTTACCGATAGAATCTGAACCGCCAATAGCCCCGCATTTTCCCCACCATCAATTGCCACGGTAGCTACCGGTACCCCCATCGGCATCTGCACAACCGATAGCAGGGAATCCAGTCCGTCCATGGTGGAGGATTTGATGGGTAGCCCAATTACTGGGAGCGGAGTAACCCCTGCTATGACCCCAGCTAGATGTGCAGCCTTCCCAGCTGCTGCAACTATCAGCTCTATACCTTCCTGTTCCGCCTTCTGTGCATATTCAATGGCTTCCAAGGGGGTCCTATGTGCTGATATAACCCTGAAGTCCACCTCTACCCCAAAGCATTTCAATATATTTACAGCCTTCTCTACTACCTTCCTATCGGAAATACTCCCCATAACAACGCTAACCTTCATCAATACCCCACCTTTCATAATAATTCTTTAATATTTTAATCCATATATCCCTCAATACTCCCATTCCATCGGACCTCTATCCAAAGTAATCTACCCCAGCCTTAAATATATCATCGCACTCGCTTCTCTCAACATTCCTATATAGCCCATCACCCACCCTGTCGGAGCTGGCCACCCTTCCCAGAACCCTTCCATCCGGGCTTGTCATGCTCTCAATTCCAGCTATGGATCCCGTTGGGTTGAATTCCAAGTATTGGGTCGCAATCTGCCCTTTCTCTATAAGCCCTTCTATCACTTGATCACTGCCCACTATCCGGCCTTCCTTGGTGGATAAGGGTAGTATCTGAATATCCCCTATCTCCTTTTTGCTCAGCCATGGCGATAGATTGGATACCACCT
>JAAYRM010000211.1 GCA_012518745.1 Tissierellia bacterium | reverse complement strand
TTTAATCAACCCTATTCCATCTTGGACACTATACAGGCCCAATCGTTCATCATCCTGATCTCCAATATATTAAATCCGTTCTCCCTTAGCTTCTCCTCGACTAAGCTCACCTTGCTCTCGATTATTCCAGAGGCTATGAAGATTCCATCCGGAGCTAGGGATTTCCTTACGGTGCCATCCTCTATCATCCAGATTATCACCCCTGCTATTATATTGGATACTATTATATTCGCCCTACCATCCAATACATCCAAGAGGTTTCCCCGCTTCACCTGTACTAGATGCCCTACATCGTTTAGGGCTATGTTCTCGTTGGACACCCTTATACAGACCTCATCCAGGTCAACCCCTATTACATCCTTGGCTCCCAGCTTAGCTGCAACTATGCTCAATATACCGCTACCGCAACCTATATCGTATACCGAGTCCCCCGGCTTCAAATAATCCTCCAACGCCTCCATACACATTATAGTGGTCTCGTGGGTTCCCGTACCGAAGGCCATCCCCGGATCCAATTCTATTACTACCTCGCCATCCCCCGCCTCGTACTCCTCCCAGGTAGGCTTTATGACTATGCCCCTGCCTATCTTGGAGGGCTTATAGTACTTCTTCCAGGATTCCGCCCAGTCCCTTTCATAGATCTCGGCCGTGCTCACCTTTCCTAGGGTCCTGCCTATCGAGGGATATGGATTCCTCTCGATTCCATCCCTGATGAGCTCTATCTTGTCCATTACATCGCCACCCTCGGGGAAATATCCCTTTATTATCATACCCTCATAATCCTGATCTATGAGGTCGGGCTCCTGAAGGGCCAATACATCGTTGGGATCCTCTATTGCCAATCCCTGAACCCCCATATCATACATGAAATTGACCACCAATTCCTCTAGCTTGGTAGTGGTTTCGATCTGAACTTCAATCCATTTCATAACCCTCACATCCTTTAAGACCACTTGATATTGAACAGCAAAAGAACAACCACCCATATCCGAGTGATTGTTCTAGTTTCCGAAGACATCCTTCATCTTTCCAAAGAAGCCCTTCTTGCCCTCCTTGGATATCTCTCCGCTTTCCTTAGCGAAATGGAGCAATAGCTCCTTCTGCTTATCATTAAGCTCCTTTGGAACCTGCACCTGCACATCGAAATAGAGGTCCCCCCTGCCAATTCCCCGCACATTAGGGACTCCCTTATTCCTCAGCCTAAATCTGGTTCCCGTCTGGGTACCCGCTGGAATGGTATAATCTATTACTCCTTCTAGGGTGGGTATCTCTATCTCGGCCCCCAATGCCGCCGTAACAAAGGATATGGGCGCTGTAAAGTATATATCGTTCCCCTCCCTGACGAAGATATCGTGCTCCTCTACGGCAATATATATGAATAGGTCGCCTGCGGAACCGCCTCTTTCACCCGGCTCCCCTTCACCCCGTATGGATATTATGGAACCCGTATCCACGCCCGCTGGCACCTTAACCTTTATCCTCTTATCCTTCATCTCCCTACCGGTTCCGGAACAGGTATTGCATCTCTCCTTTATAATCTCCCCTTCACCATGGCATTGATCGCAGGTAGCCACCCTGATCATCTGCCCAAAGGGGCTCTGCTGGGAATACCTTACCTCCCCAGTTCCATTACATTTGCTACATGTCTCCCTGCTGGTCCCCGGCTTCGCTCCGCTACCATCACAGGTCCCACAGGTTTCGGCCTTTCGGACCTGTATCTCCTTCTCAACCCCGAAGACGGCCTCATCAAATTCCAAATTCAGATCATACCTCAGATCAGCCCCTCTAGTGGGACCTCTCCTCCTAGTCCTAGATGAACCCCCGCCTCCAAAGCCCCCGCCGAATATATCGAATATATCGCTGAAGACATCCTCGAATCCACCAAAACCCTGGCCATGCCCTGCCTGACCATCGACTCCAGCATGCCCATAGGTATCATACCTCTGCCTCATCTCCGGATTGTTCAAAACCTCATAGGCCTCATTTATCTCCTTGAAGTTCTTCTCCGCTTCCTCATCGCCCGGATTCAAATCGGGATGATACTTCTTAGCCAACCGCCTGAAAGCGGATCGGAGTTCATCTTCGGTTGCATCCTTGGATACATTCAGCACCTCATAATAATCCCTCAATCGATTTCACCAACCTTCAAATTATTCCAACCATAGTCTATCAAAATTCAAAGCTAAATCCAAGGGATTTAGCTTTGAATCATATTATAATTACTCCTCTTCATCATCCACTACTTCATAGTCCGCATCTACCACATCATCATCAGCACCGGCGCCTGCTCCAGCATCGGCACCTTGCTCCTGAGCCTGCTCATACATCTTCTGCGATATCTGGTAGAATTCCTGAGTCAATTCCTCGGTCTTGGCCTTGATATCCTCTATATCATCGCCTTCCAATGCCTTCTTCAATGCATCCAGCTTCTCCTCAACCTTGGCCTTTTCATCCTCGGATATCTTGCCCTCCAGATCCTTCAAGGTCTTTTCAGTTTGATATACCATGGAATCGGCATTATTTCGAGCTTCTATCCTTTCCTTCTGCTTCCTATCCTCTTCCGCAAATTGCTCCGCTTCCTTAACCTTCTTCTCTATATCCTCATCGCTTAGGTTGGTCGACGCAGTTATGGTAATCTTCTGCTCCTTGCCCGTACCCAAATCCTTAGCGCTTACATTTACTATACCGTTAGCATCTATATCGAATGTAACCTCTATCTGTGGTACCCCCCTTGGTGCTGGTGGTATGCCTGTAAGTTGGAAACGCCCCAATGT
>JAAYRM010000210.1 GCA_012518745.1 Tissierellia bacterium | reverse complement strand
CCGCATTTCTATACCCTCTTTCCTAGCCATCTCCTGTAATAATGCAGCGGCCATAGGACTTCTACAGGTATTGCCTGTACAAACAAAAAGTATATTCATATCATTCTCCTACCCTTATAATATTTCCAGTTGCAGCCCTTTTCAATCTATTCATTATAGCTGTCCCCATGCCTGCCATCTCCATACCCTCACAGAGGATTATGTCAACCCCCTTGGAGTCCAAGGTTCTGATGGTGTTGAATAGATTATGAGCTATGGTCCTATTGTCCTCTCTACTGCCCATGGATATTACTATATTTTCCTCGTATGCATCCATGGTCTCATCGGTGGCCATAATCCCTACCTTCTTCCCCTCGGATATATAGCTATCCCTATATCGGGAGATGGATTCTACCATAGAATCTACCCCCCCTATGAAGAGTATTAATCTAGCCTTGGGTGCATAATGCCTATACTTCTGACCAGGGGATTTAGGGATCATATCCTCATCGTATTGAATCGTGTTCAAATCCTCTACTATTTCTGGAACGAGGCCATGGAGATCCTCCAATATTATTCCACCTGGTCTCAATATAATTGGCGGTTCGCTAGTCATATCCAATACCGTGGATTCCAATCCTACCCCAGTGGGGCCTCCATCTATTATCATATCTATTCGTCCAGATAGATCCTCTATCACATGGTTTGCCATGGTTGGGCTAGGCCTTCCCGATCTGTTGGCAGAGGGTGCAGCAATTGGCACTCCGCTTATCTCTATCAATTTAAATGCTACGGGATGATTCGGCATCCTTATAGCTACGGTATCCAATCCAGCAGTTATTATATTTGGCACCTTATGGTTCTTCTTGAATAACAAAGTTAATGGGCCAGGCCAAAATCTTTCCATCAGCTTCCTACTCCCCTCTGATATATCCATCACCAATTCCTCCACCTGAGCTATGGAATTAACATGGAGTATCAGCGGATTATCCTGCGGTCTCCCCTTTGCTATAAATATATTGGCTACGGCCTTTGGATCCAATCCATTGGCTCCCAGGCCGTATACGGTTTCGGTAGGAAATGCTATTAGTTTCCCACCTTTTATCAATTCAGCCCCTTCTCGTATGAGTTTTATATCGGGCCTTAAACTATCTACCTTTATTATCTTAGTGTCTATATCTTTCATATCCTTCCCTCTTCATCCTCTTTGCAAAAAATTGCCTTAACTATTAAAAGTATACCATAGGGCAGATGGAATTTCACGATAAAAAAAGACCGGCAAGGGCTTTTAAAACCCTGCCGGTATTGATATATTTCATATTAGTATGGACGTCTTCCACTTAATAATCTTCTACCACTTAAAGATGAAATTTTTACTACATCCCCGGTTTGCGGAGAATGAATATACTGGTTTCCTCCAACATATATTCCCACATGACCTGGGAAAGCTACTATATCCCCCGGTCTTAGTTGATTCCTAGGTACATAGCCCCCAAATGACGCTTGTGCTCCCGAAGTCCTGGGGATTGAAATGCCATATTGAGCATAGACATAGGATGTAAATCCAGAACAATCGAAGCCAGTTGCGGGTGAACTACCCCCAGATCTATAGGGTGTTCCAATATAATGCTTGGCTG
>JAAYRM010000029.1 GCA_012518745.1 Tissierellia bacterium | reverse complement strand
CATACCTTATGGTACGCTCTGTGACCCCGCATTCCCGGGATATATCCTTAACGGGATATTCCCCATTATTGCTGATTAGACGCCGAATAATATATGATCTTCGCTTATTAAAAATAATGCCACCCCCCAAGAGCATCATTAATAATTCCCAAAAATTGTTCATTATCTAATATTAGTTTATCTTGAAACTCTAATCTAGGCAAGAAGAGATTTCGTCAAAAAAATATAGCGAATAGATGGGATTAAGCCATCCATTCGCTATAGATTCCATTATATTCTCTTATACTACTACCCTTTTCAATCCACTAGCTTCTTGATTCTACTACCTTCTTCTTCGTCTTCGCCTTCTCCTTGGAGGAGCTATATGTATAGCCCTATTATCCAAGCCATGTACCGCCTCCATGAAGGATTCGCTCAATGTTGGATGTGCATGTATGGTTCTGGTGATGCTATTCACATCCATATCATTGGATATAGCTAGAGCCCCTTCATGTATGAGATCATTTGCATGTGGCCCAAGGATCATTACCCCTAATATTTTATTATCATCCTTGGAGGAGTATACCTTTATAAAGCCATCCCCCTCCCCTAGACTTAGGGCCTTACCATTAGCCGCAAAAAAGAATTTGCTTTCATTATGCTCTATATTCTGTTTCCTCAAATCCTCTTCGGTCATGCCTACATATGCTACCTCCGGTAAGGTGAATACACAATTTGGATAAATATCTAGATTGATATCCGGTTCTAACCCCATTATCTTCTCTATAACATAGACACCCTGTGCAGATGCTACATGGGCAAGCTGCACACCTAGGTCGTTGACATCGCCTATAGCGTATATACCTTCTACAGTGGTCTGATAATCCTCATCGACCTCAATACCGCTGTGATCATGTGCTATACCGATTCCATCGATACCCAATCCATCTACTACGGGGCCTCTACCCGATGCTATGAGCACCTTATCCCCTACAACTTCAATTTCCTCATCCTTATCCTTATATCTAGCAACTACCCTTAGCTTATCTCCCTCTTTTACGATCTCCTTTGCCCTTATCTCCACATAGGCTTCCATGCCCTGTTTTCTAAAGAATATGGGTAATCTTCTGGCTATCTCCATATCTATATTCTTCAGAATCCTAGAAGCTAGGAGTATAACCTGAGAGCCTAGTTCTTGGTATATGCTAGCAAATTCCAATCCTATTACCCCACCACCTATTACGATTAGGGTTTCTGGAATTTCTTCCATATCCAGTAGGTCATCACTGGTAATAACCCCCTCTAGATCTACACCCTTTGTCTCCGTCATGGTCGGTCTAGATCCAGTTGCAATTACGATATTATCGACATCGATTTCGCGGGTACTATCATCCTTCAAATCTATTGATACGGTATTCCTATCCTTTATAGAAGCTCTTCCAGGAATAAATTCTATGTTATCATAGGATCCTATCAGCTGTTCAATGCCCTGAACTAGCTGGCCAACTATGGTCTTCTTTCTATCCTGCAATGCCTTTCCGTCCAACGAGAAGCCATCTACCGTAATTCCAAATTCATCGGCTTGTCTTAAATTTCTCATTATTTCGGCATTTCTAAAGAAGGTTTTGGTGGGGATGCAGCCTCGATTGAGGCATGTGCCCCCCACCTCATCATCTTCAATAAGATAGACCTTTGCACCTAGTTGGGCGCCCCTAATTGCAGCTACATAGCCTCCTGGACCTGCTCCAATAATCGCTATGTTTTTTGCCAAGTAGAGCCCACCTACCCTTCATATTTAAGTATCGGATTCCTTGCAGCCTGTGTTTCATTTACCCTTCTAACTGGAGTTTCGTGAGGTGCCTCCTTCAACATCTCTGGATTTTCTCTCGCTTCCTCCGCTATTTTAATCATTGCATCCGCGAATTCATCCAATGTTTCCCTACTCTCGGTTTCGGTTGGTTCAGGCATTATTGCCTCATTTACAATGAGCGGGAAGTAAACAGTTGGTGGATGGTATCCATAATCGAGCAATCTTTTCGCCACATCCAAGGTGGTTACTTCAGATAGGCCATCTTTTAATCCAGCGAGTACAAATTCGTGCTTGAATATTGCATTCTCCTGTACATTATAGTGATCCTTCAACCTATGCGCTAGATAGTTGGCATTAAGAACCGCCCACTCACTCGCTCTTTCTAGGCCATCGCTACCCATAGTCAATATATAGGTAAAGGCCCTAACCAATATGCCGAAATGCCCATGAAAATCCTTCATCCTTCCAACGGATTTTGGATAATCATAATCCAGATAGTACCTATCCCCATCTTTTGCTACCGTTGGGGTTGGTATGAAATCTAGTAGGATATTCTTAACCCCTACTACACCACTACCAGGACCTCCACCACCATGAGGCGTGGAGAATGTCTTGTGAATATTGAAGTGTACAACATCAAACCCCATATCCCCAGGACGTACCTTGCCCAATATAGCATTGGCATTGGCACCATCATAGTATAATAGTCCGCCACAGCTGTGTACCAAGTCCGCCATTTCCTTTATATCCTTCTCGAATAGACCGAGTGTATTGGGGTTGGTAAGCATTAAGCCTGCAACCTCATCGCTTAAAGCAGCCTTTAAGCTTTCGATATCTACTAGGCCATTTTGGGTGGATTTTATCTCTATGGTATCGAATCCAGCCATAATCGCTGTAGCGGGATTGGTACCATGAGCGGAGTCCGGTACTATAATCTTCGTCCTATTATGATCCCCTCGACTTTCATGGTATGCCTTTATCAATGTCAGCCCCGTAAGCTCTCCATGAGCCCCGGCCGCTGGTTGTAATGTCATCTTATCCATTCCAGATACTGCGCATAATGCTTCATCTAATTCATACATGAGCCTTAATGCACCTTGAACCGTCTCCTCCGGTTGTAATGGATGGAGATTTGCAAAGCCGTTAAGGGCTGCCATATCCTCATTTATCTTTGGATTATATTTCATGGTACAGGACCCCAATGGATAGAATCCAGTATCCACTCCAAAGTTCTTATTGGATAGGTTGGTATAATGCCTTATTATATCGATCTCGCTTACCTCTGGAAGATCCAATTCCTCATCATTCAAGTATTCAGATGGAATCAACTCTTCGATTGCAGTCTCCTGCACATCATT
>JAAYRM010000209.1 GCA_012518745.1 Tissierellia bacterium | reverse complement strand
TAGTATTCTTAGCTAGACATGGAAGGGATCATTCAGTTCCCCCACATCTCATAAACTATAGGGCTAATATAATGGCATTGAAGGAAGTGGGAGTGAAATATATCTATTCCACCGTTGCGGTGGGTTCTTGCAATAAAAGATATGAACCGGGGGATATTGTAGTCATAGAGGATATTCTGGATTTCACCAAATCGAGGCCATCAACCTTCTTTGAAGGTGGAGATGAACCGGTGAGGCATGTGGATATGAGCCAACCCTATTGTAAGAATCTGAGGGATAGGTTTTATAATATGGCCAAAAGGGAAGGGTTGGATATAGAAGGCAATGGGGTCTATGTATGTACCGAGGGGCCAAGGTTTGAAACGGCCCAGGAGATAAGGATGTTTAAAAAGTTAGGCGGCGATGTTGTAGGAATGACCAATGTACCCGAGGTGGTATTGGCCAAGGAATTGGGAATCTGCTATTCGGCTATTGGCATAGTATCCAATTGGTGCACCGGAATGGTTGGGGAGATTACATTGCACGATATACAAGGTGCTATGGAGATGAATAGGGAAAGGATTACGAAGGTTTTTATAGATGTGTTCAAGGAAGGGTTGGGCAAGGATAATTGTAATTGCAGCAATTCCATAATAGAGTTATAGATGAAGATTGGAGGTTATTATAGATGAAAGATTATGGTTTCAATACAAGGGCTATACATGGGGGAAGTGACGGCAAGAATCCGGATAATGCGCTGAATCCTCCAATATTTCAAACATCTACCTTTGTATTCGATGATATAGATCATGTGGAGCGGGTTATGTCATTTGAATCGGATGATTATGTCTATACTAGGGGTAATAATCCAACCCTGAGATTATTTGAAAATAGGATGGCTGAATTGGAATATGGCAAGGGAGCGGTGGCATTTTCTTCAGGAATGGCAGCCATATCTTCCGTATTATTTTCCCTCCTCAAGCCGGGGGATAATGTGATAGTCCATAGAACCCTCTATGGTTCAAGCTACACATTGACAACCCAGCTGCTACCAAAGTATGGGGTGGAGTATAAGGTGGTGGATTTGACTGATTTGGAAGAGTTGAATGAGTCGATAGATTCAAATACCAGGGTCATATATTTCGAAAGTCCATCCAACCCAGACCTATCCATAATAGATATCAGGGAAGTGGCAAGGATAGCTAGGGAGAGAAATATAAAGGTGGTTGTAGATAATACCTTTGCATCACCCTGCTTTCAGAATCCACTCAAGCTAGGAGCCGATGTGGTGGTTCATAGTGCAACCAAATATATATGCGGACATGGGGATGTGGTGGGGGGAGTTGCCATAGCCCAAGATACGGATTATATAGATAGCCTGAAGTTCGAATACATGTGTGAATTTGGAGGGGTTATGAGTCCGTTTGATGCCTGGCTCCTATTACGAGGGCTCAAGACATTGGGGATTAGGATGGAGCAGCATGAATCCAACGCAATGGCGGTGGCGGAATACCTAAGGGGGAATCCAAGGGTTCAGAAGGTGAATTATCCGGGTATTGAGGATTTTAAGGGATATGATATTGCCAAAGAACAGATGGATGGATTTGGAGCCATTATAAGCTTTGAGGTGGAAGGCGGCTTGGAGAGTGCTACCCGATTGGTGGAAGGTCTTGAATTGATAAAATTGGCGGTAAGCTTAGGGGATTGTGAAACATTGATAGAGGTTCCAGCTGCTATGACCCATAGGGGATATCCGGCGGATCAGTTGGAACGGTTTGGCTTTAGCGAGAGCATGGTGAGGATATCCGTTGGTATAGAGGATATGGATGATATCATAGCTGATTTGGATCAGTCCTTCAGGCGGATATACTGATATTATCGAGTGTCGGTATTTTTGAAGGGGTGCAACTTGACAATAATTGCAAGATACTGTATATTATTGAAGTATATAATCCATCACAAGGGAGAAACTTATAGGAAAAGGTAATGAAGGGAAGAGTAGGTTCAATCCAATACATTAGAGAACCGGAGTAGGTGAAAGCCGGCGTTGAGGATGGAACCGAATATGGCCCCTGAATCTTGCGATCGAAGGCTAGTAGGTCGTGGCGGTGCATCCGTTATCAATGCAGGGTTATAATAACCCTTTAAGGTCCAAGTTGTGAGGCTTGGGCGAATTAGAGTGGGACCACGAAATCGAACCTTCGTCTCTATATAGGAGATGAGGGTTTTTTGTTTTAATATCAATATGGAGGGATGAATATGGAAAAGTTCTATATAACGACACCTATATACTATCCAAGTGATAATCTACATATAGGGCATACATATACCACGGTAGCAGCGGACACCTTGAAGAAGTTCAAGAGAGCCCAGGGGTATGATGCATACCTTGTAACCGGCTCCGATGAACATGGGCAGAAGATATTGGAGAAGGCGCAGGAAAATGGAATGGAACCAAAGGAATATATAGATGGAATAGTGGAGGATATAAAGGAACTTTGGAGTATGTTGGATATATCCTATGATGAGTTCATTAGGACCACCGATGAAGCGCATGAAAAGAGTGTGCAGAAGATATTTGAAAAGCTATATGAAAAGGGAGATATATATAAGTCCAAATATGAGGGGCAATATTGTACACCCTGTGAAGCGTTTTGGGCGGAAAGCCAATTGGATGATGGAAAATGCCCTGATTGCGGAAGGGAGGTCCATTTGACCGATGAGGAGGCCTATTTCTTTAAGCTATCCAAGTATGAGGACGATATCATAGAGCTGTATAAAAACAATCCGGAGTTTCTACAGCCGGATTCCAGAAGGAATGAGATGCTGAACAATTTCCTAAAGGAGGGGTTGGAGGATCTCTGTGTATCTAGAACCAGTTTCGATTGGGGAATAAGGGTGCCTTTCGATTCAAAGCATATAGTATATGTATGGATAG
>JAAYRM010000028.1 GCA_012518745.1 Tissierellia bacterium | reverse complement strand
GTGGAATAGGTCTTGTTTTTTATAATCGAAACTGGAGAGGGGTATTGTTATGCGGGAAAGGTTGACAAAGATCAGAGAGGAAGCTATGTCCAATATAGATACGTTGGACAATCTGGACGATTTAGAGAATTTACGAGTGAAATATATGGGTAAAAAAGGGAAGCTAACATTGGCATTACGTGAAATGGGTAAAATCCCCAAGGATGAAAGGCCCGTTATTGGTGCATTAGCTAATGACATAAGGCAGCAGATTGAGGAAAGGCTTGCTGAAACTAAGACTCGACTTATCGCCGAGATAGACAGAAAGAGGATGGAAGAGGAAAAAATAGATATAAGTATATCCAAGAGCATTAGGAGGCTTGGTCATCAACATCCCCTTCTACATACCATTCAGGAATTAGAGGACCTATTCATTAGTATGGGGTTTAGCGTAGTAGATGGTCCCGAGGTAGAGACCGTACGATATAATTTTGATGCTTTAAATTCCCCAGAGGATCATCCGTCTAGGGATTTTTCGGATACATTTTATCTCACCGAGGATATCTTACTCCGTACCCATACATCGCCGGTTCAGATTAGGGCAATGAATCAGATGGAACCGCCATTGAGAATAATTTCAGCGGGCAGGACATTTAGATTTGATGATGTGGATGATACCCATTCGCCCATGTTTCATCAGCTAGAAGGGCTTGTGATAGACAAGAGGGTGACGATGGCCAATCTTATGCATACCATCGATGTATTCATCAAAGAATTATTTGGTAAGGATATGAAAACTAGATTTAGGCCGCACCATTTTCCATTCACAGAACCTAGTGCGGAGGTAGATGTGTCTTGCTTTGAATGCAAGGGTAGCGGATGTACATATTGTAATGGCACAGGTTGGAGTATGGAACTTTTAGGATGTGGAATGGTCCACCCCAAGGTTTTGGAAAACTGTGGGATAGATCCAGAGGAGTACAGTGGATTTGCTTTTGGAATGGGCATAGACAGAATAACTATGGTTAAGCATGGAATAGATGATATACGCCTATTATTTGAAAACGATAATAGATTTTTAGAGCAATTTTAACTATGGCTAAGGAGGATAAAGATGCTATTACCAGTAAAATGGCTAAAGGAATACGTAGAAATAGATGAAGACTCCAGGAGCTTGGCGGATAAACTCACTTCAACTGGTTCCCATGTGGAGGCTATTATATCACTGGATAGGGGTATTGAAAATGTAGTGGTAGGAAGGGTAGAAAACATAAGGCAGCACGATGGAGCAGATAGACTGCTGATTATAGATGTTGATGTTGGACAGGAAGTAGTTCAGGTGATAACGGGGGCTACAAACTTGGTAGAAGGAGACCATGTGCCCGTTGCCTTGGTTGGAGCGAAATTGCCGGGGGATATCTACATAGAAAAGTCTAGTTTTAGGGGTGTGGATTCCCATGGGATGTTATGCTCATTAAAGGAATTAGGATATGGAGATAATGTCATTCCAAGGGAGCAAAGGGAAGGAATATTCGTATTACATAGGGAATATGAATTGGGCACGGACATCAATGATATACTCGAGTTATATGGTGAGGTAATTGAGCTGGAAATAACCCCTAATAGGCCAGATTGCCTGAGTATTGTAGGGATGGCCAGGGAGACGGCAGCCACATTGAATCAAAGACTCAGATTGCCCAAGATTGAACTATCTAATGAAGTAGATGATATAGGGAGTTTTATCGAGTCCATAGAAATAGATTACGAGCTCTGTAATAGATACTATACTAGGGTGATCAAAGATGTATCTATAGAGGAATCACCTTTATGGCTACAGGCTAGGCTTATGGAGGCAGGGGTAAGACCTGTTAATAATATAGTAGACATAACGAATTATGTGATGCTAGAATTTGGCCAACCATTACATGCATTTGATTTAGATAAATTGAAACAAAAGAAGATTGTTGTGAGAAAGGCCCAGGATGGAGAAAAAATAGTAACATTGGATGGTGTGGAAAGAGCCCTTAATCCCTCGAATTTGATTATTACTGATGGCGAGGAACCAACCGCTATAGCCGGGGTAATGGGGGGATTAGATTCGGAAATTACCGATAGGACAGAAACGGTGCTATTGGAATCAGCTAATTTCAACGGAAGATCGGTTAGGTTAACCTCTAAAGAACATAATTTAAGATCTGAGGCCTCATCGAGATTTGAAAAAGGATTGGATTTAAATTTATGTGAGGTTGCAGCTGAAAGGGTCTGTCAGCTAGTTGAGCAGATTGGGGCGGGTAAAATAGTGAAAGGTGTTATAGATGTACATGGGGATATTCCCGGGGAGAAAGAAATCGCTTTAAGACCGGAAAGGGCTAATGCCTTATTAGGAACGGACCTTACTGTAGATGAAATGATGGGATATTTGCGGAGATTGGAACTAGAATCTACCTTGAGCAATGGGAAATTGGAGGTACGCATACCTACATATAGGTCGGATTTGGGTATAGAAGAGGATTTAGTAGAGGAGATAGGGCGTATACATGGTTTTCATAATATTCCGGTTGAACCCTTGGTCGGAACTCTGACTAGGGGAGAGAAACCCTATGAAAAGATTGTGGAGGATAGGGCTGGGGAAATTTTGCGTGGCTTGGGGATAAATCAGGTTATGACCTATTCCTTTATAAGCCCCAAGGCATATGATAAGATTAGGATAAAATCGGATAGCGAACTTAGGGATTATATAGAGCTTATCAATCCGCTGGGAGAGGACTATAGCGTTATGAGAACCACCTTAATTCCCAACATCTTGGATCTATTGAGCAGAAATTACAATCATGGAATCAAGGAATGCTATGCTTATGAGATAGGTAATATATTTATACCGAAGGAATTACCCATAGAACAGTTGCCAATTGAGAGGAAGACCTTAATTATGGGTATGTATGGGGATGTGGATTTCTATGATATAAAGGAGATGCTAGAGATCCTCATCGATAGATTGGGCATCAAGAGGTTCCGTTATGTTGAGGAATCGAATAATCCAACATTTCATCCCAATCGAACGGCCAATTTAATTCTTGGGAACGAAGAGGTAGGGACTATAGGTGAGATACATGGAGATGTAACGGACAATTATGATATAGATAGAAGGGTATATATTGCGCAGATAAATTTTGATAGAATAGTGGAAGAATCTGATCTGGATAGGAGATATATACCATTGCCCCGATACCCTGGTATTACTAGAGATATAGCCGTGGTAGTAGATGAGGATATATTGGTCGGAGAACTGGAAGAAATAATATGGCAAAAAGGCCAAGGTCTAATAGAGAGGGTAGAGTTATTTGATGTATATACGGGGAATCAGGTAGAGGAAGGGAAAAAGAGTATAGCTTTCTCCATATTCTACAGATCCCGTGATAGGACATTGACGGATGAGGAAGTTAATATGATTCAACGCAGTATTGTTGTAGATTTAGAGGAACAGCTTAATGCGGTGCTTAGGGGCTAGGAACACCTACCTTGTAGGGATAGAAAACTAAGGGGGAGTGAGCAAGTTATGACGGAAAAAAACAGGATTGATGTTTTTATTAATGGTCGTAACTTTACGGTTGTGGGAAACGAATCTTCAGAATATGTATATAAATTGGCCGCCTACGTGGATGGGAAGATTAAGGAGATGACGGATAAGAACGATAAGTTGAGTGGGTCTATGGCTGCTATATTGGCTGCCTTAAATATCGCTGATGAGCTCCATCAGACCATCCAAGAACTAAGTACTTTAAAGAAGCAAACTAAAACCCCGGTGGAAGAATATGAGATGCTGATTAAACAATCTGAGGATGCAAAAGAGGAGCTGAGTCAATTAAGGGCCAAATATCTTCGAACCAAGGAACAATTGGACAGTATAAGGGACCAGAACAGGAGATTAAATAGCGCGAATGAAAAGAATAATCAGGCCTTAAAATTAAAGGAAAAAGAGCTATATAATGGTCAGAATATGATCAAAAAACTTCAGGATAAAATATTTGATAATCAAATCCAATTAATAGAGACAAAGAAGGAGCTAGAGGAAATATTAAAACTATATGATGAAAAGAGTATATCTGATAAAAAGGAAATCTGATAGAATCATTCTAATGAAGCTACTAGATGAGAAAAGCTATGCAATTTGAGGTGAGGGCATGAATGAAAGAACATTTAGGGTATTGGAATATCAGAAAATAGTAGGGAAACTGGTGGAGAGAACAGAATCTCAACTGGGTAGGCAAATGGCCAAAGCAATTAAGCCCTCAATAGATATAGATGAAATCGAATACCTTCAAAGGGAAACCGAGGAGGCCTTAAAACTAATCATAGATAATGGCAATCCCCCATTATTTGGTATATTTGATCTATCAAAGGAGTTAAAACTTGTAGGGATTGGGGGTAGTCTAACTCCGAGTAGCCTGATGAAGATATCCGATTCGTTAAGGGTATGTAGAAGCTTAAAGGGATACTTAAAGGAGGTCAAAGAAGAGGAAATCGTAGATTATCCGATTATACGGGGATTGGTAGATGATCTAAGGGTTTTAAAGCATGTTGAAGATGAGATCAACAATGCTATAGTAAATGAAAATGAGATATCCGATGGGGCTAGTAGTACCTTAAGGAATATAAGAAGGCAGATAATAAATAGGAATGAATCCATTAGGAATAAGTTGGATTCAATAGTGAATTCGCAAAAATACAAAAAATATTTGCAGGATAGTATCGTGACCATGCGTGAGGGTAGGTATGTAGTGCCCATAAAGCATGAAAACAAAGCATATTTTCCTGGCCTGGTACACGATCAATCCGCCAGCGGTGCGACTCTATTCGTTGAGCCCATGGCTGTGGTTGAATTGAATAATGAATTAAGGGAACTGGAGATAAAGGAAAGAGAAGAGATAGATAGAATACTTGAGGAGTTATCTGGATTAGTAGCAGAAGAAGCCGATAATATTGAAAGCAATCAAGGGATTCTACAGAGAATAGATTTTATATTTGCTAAGGGGAAACTTGCATTGGATATGGATGGAACAAGGCCTATATTAAATGAGGAGGGCTACATAAACATCAAAAAAGCGCGTCATCCATTATTAGATGTAGAAGATGTGGTTCCAATCGATATACATCTAGGCAATGATTTTAACACTTTGGTAATCACGGGGCCTAATACAGGCGGTAAGACCGTGACCTTAAAAACCGTTGGGCTATTGAATTTACTTGGGCAATCGGGACTTCATATACCCGCTGACTTTAATTCTCAGATTGCGGTATTTGATCAGATATTTGCCGATATCGGGGATGAACAGAGTATAGAACAGAGCTTAAGCACATTTTCATCACATATGACCAATATAGTGGATATACTGGACAATGTATCGGATAATAGCCTAGTATTATTGGATGAACTAGGGGCTGGAACCGATCCAACGGAAGGGGCAGCTTTGGCCATGTCGATATTGGGCTATCTATTAC
>JAAYRM010000208.1 GCA_012518745.1 Tissierellia bacterium | reverse complement strand
TCACCAGTTCCCTAGGGCTGAAGGGCTTGGATACATAATCATCAGCGCCAATGGAAAGACCCTCGATCTTATCGTCCTCATCTACCTTAGCCGTTAACATTATGATGGGGATATCCGATGTAGCCCTGATACTAGTACATACCTGCTCACCAGAGAGTTTTGGCAGCATGAGATCCAATATGATCAGATGGATATGTTCACTGTTAAACAATTCCAATGCCTCCACACCGTTTTCGGCTATGATTACATTAAATCCTTCCCGTATGAGATAGGCTTTTATAACGTTGGATATATTTTTCTCATCCTCTACTATGAGTATTGTCCTATTGTTCATGAAATCACCTCAAATATATAATACCCTAAAATCCCAAAAAGCTAAGTATAAATGTTCATATAGACCAAATTGATGATACATAATCCTACCTCCTATGATTTTTAACTATAGTATAAAAAATGAATATGAAGGAAATATGAAGACCATACCTATTCTTCATATTTCCTTCATATTTGAATTCTATAATGAGGATAATAGATGGAAGGGGGAAAAGATTATGAAAAAAACATTGCTTATTGTATCCCTAATATTGGTAATTGGACTGACAGCTACCATTGCATATGCTCAAACATCAAAGGCAGCTGATGAACAACCCGAGGTTAGGGCCGAAACAAATATGAAGGATGATGAATGGAGAGATTGGCATAACGAGAGGATGGAGTGGAAGAGAACTGAAATTGGTCGAGCTGTAGAGGATAAGGAAATCACCAAGGAACAGGCTAAGACTTGGAATGAGCATTTTGATTACATGGAAGAGTTTCATAAGGAAAATGGGCCCATGCCGGGTTGTCATGGTGCAGGACATAGGAGAAATAGAAGAGGTTTTGGACATGATTATGGGCCGGGCATGAGACGAAGCAATGAATAGCAATGGTATAGCAGAAGCCAGTGTGAAATTATACACTGGCTTCTGCTATATATAATAACAAGGCTAGAATGTTAGGGGAATCTAAAGTAGGGTATCCTTAAGGAAAGGAGGTAGCTAGATTGAAAAAAGTGATGAACAAAAAGGAACCCTTATGGACATTGAATTTTGTAATTTTATTAATATCGAACCTACTATTATTTATAGGTTTCTACATGCTCCTAACTACCCTCCCGTCCTATATATTTATAAAAGGGGGGAATGCCTCAGATGTGGGAATGATAACGACCATACTCATAGTACCGGCAATATTCATTCGACCCTTTGCTGGAATTGCATTAGAGACGGTGAGCAAAAAGTTATTTCTGGGTATAGGGGCGGCCATATGCTTTGTAGCTATTGGGAGTTTCAATTTCGCATCGACTATATTTGCTATAATGCTTATTCGATTTGTTCATGGATTTGGATGGGGAATATCGACAACAACCTATGGCACAATTGCTTCAGATTTAGTCCCTAGATCCCGCAGGGGTGAGGGATTGGGCTATTTTAGCTCCGCAGGAACCATAGCCATGTCGCTAGGTCCAACTCTTGGAATCATGCTTATGAATGATATGGGATTCTCTGCCCTTTTTGCAGTGGCTACCAGTAGTACCTTATTGGCAATCATACTCCTATATTTTATAAAGGCGCCCAAGATGGGAGAAGATGTCACAGGGGAAGAAACCCAAGGTCTTACCTCTAGGTTGATGGAAAGGGCCGCCCTGGTTCCGTCGCTATTAGCCCTATTATTGGGTTTTACCTATGGGGGCATCACGAGTTTTATAACCTTATTTGGTTTGGAGGTTGGTATAGACAATGTGGGATGGTTCTTCACCATAAACTCCATCTTTATACTAGTAACGCGCTCGATTGCAGGTAGAATATTTGATAAAAGAGGCCATTTTTGGCTCATAGTTCCCGGTGCAGTTTTGGGGTTTTTAGGAGTGTTGACCTTATCATATGTAGAATCACTTGGCCTATTAATCATATCTGCCATAGTTTATGGAGTAGGATTTGGAACGGTACAGCCAACACTATTAGCATGGGCAATAAATAGCGCAGCACCAGCCCGTAGGGGAGCAGCAAATGCTACTTTTTTTTCCGCTTTTGATATTGGAATTGGAGCAGGTTCCATGATATTAAGCCATGTAGGGGAAAGGATGGGCTATGGCATGATGTATCGTATATCCAGCGTCACTATGATTGGACTTTTGGTATTCTACTTGATATTTAGGAATAGGGAGAGAGGGTAAGTTAGAAGACAGAAGGGGTAGATTTTAATCTC
>JAAYRM010000207.1 GCA_012518745.1 Tissierellia bacterium | reverse complement strand
GATATTGCATAATTCAAGATGTGTTCTCAAAACTGCAACGTTGCACCACATGTAGTGCCCAAAAAATAATCCATGCACTATATATGGACTGTATCTATAAAAAAGTTTAATATGCAATTTCCTCAAATGATAAAGAAATTAAAGATGGTGATAAGATTGAAATTAAAGATGAAACAGTGATACAAATATTACTTGATTGGAAATTGGATGATGATAGTGACGATTTTAAATTAGAAACGGGGGATTGGTCAAAAATAAAGCTGCCTGAGCAATTAAAAAAGGTTATTGATGGTGGTGATTTAAAGGATGGGGAAACTGTAGTGGGGACCTATTCCTTTGAGGATTGTTGTTTAAAGGTTGTATTTAATGATCAGCTTGTCGGGAGTAGTAATCGTAGTGGAACCGTAGGCTTTAATATGAAATTTATAAAAGAAAAATTTGAAGATGATGTAGAACAGACCCTTGTATTTGGAGATGCGAAAAAGGAGCTCACAATCATTGCAAAGCCTAGTGGTGATAATATTAAGGATATTTCGAAATCAGGTAACGTAGATCAAAAGATAAATCCTGGTAGCATAAATTGGGTTATAGATGTAAATGCAGAGTTAGAAAGCCTGAAAGGAGCAGAGGTAACAGATACCTTACCTGATGGTGTAACACTTGATACTGAAAGTATAGAGATTTATGGGCTTAAGGTAGGTATTGATGGGAAGTTAACCGAAGATGGAGAGCCAATTGATATGGAAGATAAGATTCAATATGATGAAGATGGCAAAGGTTTGAAAGTAGAGTTTGGTGATATTGAAGAGGCTTATAGGATTAAGTTTAAGACTAATATAGTGTCACAAGAGGATAGCTATAAAAATGAAGCGAAGCTAGAATCTGAAAATGGGACTGACGGTGAAGCTGATTGGGAAATCGATGATTTCCAATGGGGTACACTTATTGAAAAAACTGGTATGGGTAGTGATAATAATAAAAATTCAAAGCAAATTACCTGGCAAATAGATATAAATAAAGCACAGGCAACCCTTTATAATGTAAAAGTTGAAGATGAAATCCCGGAAGGGCTTGATATACAAAGCATAAAAATTTATGAACTAAAAAGTGAAGGTGTGGAATGGGAGGAAGGGGAAGAAGTTACTGGTGATTTCGATAATCCTGCTAAATTCCCAATAGAGCTTAACGATATAGGAAAACAAGCCTACAGGATAATAGTAATAACAGATATAGATCAAACTATCCTACTTGATGATGGAAATATAAAGGAAGAATATCTTGATGGCAATAACGATATAAAATATACATTTAAGAATGAGGCTATACTTAAGGGAAAACAGGATCAAGATGCTGAAGAAGCGGCATTGGATAGTTCGAAAGCTGATGTTGAAATAACCTGGGATAGACTTGTAGAAAAATCCGGAGAGGAAGTTACAGGGTATGATGATGATGTTCCTGTTATGGAATGGACAGTAACAATAAATAAAGCTGGGTTAAATATAAAGAATGCTAAGTTTATAGATGTCATAGGTGAAGGACATTCCTTAATAGAGGATAGTGTTAAGATAAAGCGGGGAAAAAGTGAGGGAAGTTTTGAAGATGTAGAGCCTGAAGATTTAAAAAGTTTATCTGATTTAGATAATGTTGATTTAGATTTAACTGATAAAAAGGGTTTTTATATTGAATTAGGGGATATAGAAGAGCAGTATACAATAACCTATAGAACTAAAATAGAAGACCTAGATAATAATGCAAAATATGAAAATAATGCATATCTAGTAGGTTGGCTAGGTGAAGGCGATGGGCCCGGGGTAGGTGGGGAAGGTAATTATCCAATATTAGAGGAATACGAAGCAGAAGGCAAACAATCGGTTAATAATAAATATGAAAAGGCTGTAGCTAATAAAGAGGTAGGAGATACAGATTATAAAGGCGTAGATTATGACGAAAAGACTATGAGTTGGGTTATAACGGTAGATGCTATTAAGGAGAAGATAACGGAACTGACTATAACGGATAGCTTTAAGCCAGCTAAGAGTATGGTATTTATAAAGGATAGTCTAAAGGTTATGAAAGGTAATGAGACCCTGAAAGAAAAAGAGAATGGAGATGATGAATGGAATTATAAAGTTACCAATAATGGTGTAGATGGATTTGTACTTGAATTTAATGGTGAATTAGAAAGGGCTAAATATGAGATTTATTTTAAAACCTCATTTGATCCTGATCTTATCATAGAAAAAGGCGGTACTTTAAATAAGAATATAAAATATGAAAATAAGGCATTATTTGAAGGTACAACAGAAGATGCAAAATATGATGAACACGACATAGAGACTTCGGATGATGCGGATCAATCCTTAAAAAAATGGATTCATGATGGTGGCAAAAAAGATGGTGAGTTAGATAGAGATGAAAGAACCATAACATGGAAAATCTATGCCAATGCATTGGGGCAAGACCGTATAGGAGAAGGGGAAGAATTTAAAATAGTAGATACATTAAGTAAAGGCCAAGTATATAAAGAAAATTCACTGAAGGTATATGAATTTAGCTTAAAGAAGGATGGAACCATAGCTAAGGTAACTGAAGAGGATCAAATAAGTAGTAGTGATTATAACTTAACGGTAAATAAAGATGAAAATGGCAATGAAACTGGTTTCACTTTAACCTTTGAAGATGGTATAGATATACCTGTATTGGTAAAATTTGAAACTAATATAGAAGGTATTTCTAAAGAGGAATATAAAAATACAGCAGAAGTTACTGGTAAAGATCTAAATAAAACCTATATAGGCAAAGTTGACTATGATGATCATGATATATTTGTTGAAAAGGGTTCAGATTTAGGAGATTCAACTTCAGCTTATACTGATGATGAGATTGAATGGAAAATTACTTTGAACAAGAGTTTATCAGATATACAAGAGGCTGTATTTACAGATATTATATCTGAAGGACATGTATATCTAGATGGTAGCTTAAAATTGTATAAGGGTATTGATACAGAAGGCAACGGCATATAAGATGAGAACGATTTAAAGGTTACAAAAATTAAAGAAGGGAATCATGCAGGGAAAACAGAATTAAAATTATTCCTAGGAAATATCAATGGAATATATACTGTCACCTATAAAACGGTAGTAATAGCGACAACAGGAAATATAACCAATACAGCCTCGTTAAGTGGTGAAAATGTACAATTAGGTGAATCTTCAGAGGAAAGCTATAAGGCTGAGCAGGCCTCTTGGGGCACAGGTACAGGAATAAGGCCTAGGGGGCAAATAAAGATAACTAAGGTTGATGCTGAAACTGGAGAGACAATTGCTAATAACCCGGTTCCCGCTAAGTTTGAACTATATTATATATTAAATGGGGAGAAGCAAGTAGTTTCTGGAGAGGCTAAGGAGACGGAAAATGGGATAATACAATATGGTAGTCTCCCTTACAGAACCTATTATTTAAGAGAGACAAAGGCTCCAAAGGGGTATGTAAGGAGTAGTATAGGGGTATATCGTATTACAAATTCAGAGTCTGTGAAAATGGACTTAGAGGATGGAGTAGTAGAAATTATAATAGGTTCTGATAATGATGAAATGGAATTGATGATTGAAAATACCAAGATAAAAACAAATGTAAAAGGAACGAAACAATGGGAAGATGGTCCTCAAGAAAAACCGAATACATGGTTTAAATTATATAGACAAATAGAAGATGGCAATGAAGAAAAAGTACCGGGAGCGGGGATAAAAAAACTGATCGATGGAGCCACCGAGGTGGAGTGGACCGATCTAGATAAGACTGATATTAATGGTAATCCATATATCTTCTCAATCAAAGAAGTAGATGAGAAAGGAAATGATTTTGAACCTGCCAACTATACTAAATCTGAAGATGGATTAACAGTAACTAATAAATATATCATCCCAACCAATGGGGAAGCCAAGGCGACTAAGATCTGGGTAGATGGGCCACAGGAAAAGCCAACTATATGGTTTAAACTATATAGACAAACAGAAGGTAGTAATGAAGAAGAAGTGCCGGATGTGGAGATAAAAGAACTGATCGATGGAGTCACTGAGGTGGAGTGGACCGGCTTGGAAGAAACTGATATCGATGGCAATCCATATACCTTCTTAGTAAAAGAAGTGGATGGGGACGGAAATGATTTTGAACCGGAAAACTATACTAAAACAGAGGATGCATTAACGGTAACCAATACCTATGTAAGTCCTAAGATCGAGATAACTGGAACTAAGATATGGGAAAATGGTCCAAAGCCTGAAATAGAATTACAGCTATATAGACAGATAGGTGAAGATGGAAAGCGGGTAGCAGTAGGCAACCCAGTGGTTCTAGCAAAAGGCAAGACCACCTATACATGGGAAGAGATAGATCTGACCGATAAAAATGGCGTAGAGTATATCTATACCATAGACGAAATAGAGGTACCAGAAAACTATACAAAGACCATATCTGAGGATGGTTTGACTATAACTAATGAATATACAATACCAAGCACACAGGTCAAGGCAATTAAAAAATGGGTGAATGGGCCTAGGGAAAAACCTTCTATAAAACTTCAACTATACAGGAATGGGAAGGCTATGGAAGGCGAAGATTACCTAGTTGAATTACCTGAAGGCCAAGGAAACCTATGGACCTATACCTGGTATGACTTAGATGCAACGGATATAGATGGCAACGAATATACCTATACCGTAGATGAGGTGGAAGTACCGGAAGATTATGAAAAGGAAATATCGGATGATGGTTTAACTATCACCAACACATTCATAGAAAAACCCGGCCTTCCAAAGACAGGTGAATCGAGCAATTTACCACTATATATAATCGGTAGTATATTCATCTTACTAGGGTTTATATTAAGGAAAAGAATAGCATAGCAATAAGATGAGGAACGGAAATTTCCGTTCCTCTTATTTTTATTCCACTAAATGCTCATCGATCAACTCACCCAATGCAAAGAACCTCTTACCCGTCTTAGACGAGTGATAACAGGTCATAAGGGAGACTATAGGCTTGCCCCTTTCATCTGCTCTATCATCGGATAGAAGGTCCATCTGGGTATCGGGTACCACCAATGTATCGTATAGCTCATATTCATATACCCTCTCCCCATTCGATATATAGATGGTATCGCCTATCTCAATATCCATAAGGCTGCCGAATAATAGGTCCCTATTCTTCATATAATGCCCTGCCAGGGTATAGTTGCCGATGCCAAAGGATTGTTCCGGTTTCATGGTAGCTGCGCCGACTGCAAGGTTGGTATTGGTCAACCCCTTCATTATGGGAAGATGTATATCCAATTCCGGGATGAGTATCGTTCCAATCAATAGATTTCTATCGAAATACCTATTACCCCTCATCAAAGCCAATATATCCATATCATCTATTGCAGAAAAATCGAATTCCGCATCTATATCCCTGTCGTTATTATCCACCATAATTGCGTTGAGGTCATCATCCATTATATTTCTATTGCTATATTTAATTACCCATCCCGTTATGGTTGGGATCAATAAAATGAGTATTCCAATTATAATCAACAGGCTAGGTACTATCCTCTTCATATATACCTCCATATATCCATTTGATGTATCCGATTATACCAAATAATTCTATACATGGGTAGTGGATATGGAAAATCCTTGGAATTGGTTGAATACCTGGGATTAATTTGATATATTATAGATAGTAACAATGCAAATGGCAGAGTAGATAGTCTACGTAAAGTGTCAAAGGATGGGACGTTGCCTTTGAACGAAAAGCACCATAGCTTGCGTTAAACTATCGCGTTCGCTGACACATCATGGAAGTCTTCTTTCTGGATGTGGCGGTTCTGTCATATCAAATCATGAAAGGAGGCTTTCTCTATGCAGAGAGTATCTACGAGGAATATTGCCTATTATGGGTTATTAATTGCACTAAATATAGTGCTAACCCGTATAGGTAGTATCAGGATAGGTGGCGGGGGAGTCGAAATCGTAAGGATAGGATTCGGAAGCTATCCCCTAATATTTACGGGCATAGTATTTGGGCCTGTAGCTGGGGGAATAGTTGGGGCTATCGGAGATTTCGTGGGCTATACCATCAATCCAATAGGACCATATATGCCACATTTTACAGCAGTGGCTGCTCTTACCGGAATATTACCGGGACTCATAATGGGTATGTTTAAGGATAAGGATGCGAAATCGAGTATATGGAGGCTATTGATAGCAATAACCATAGGACAGGTTATTACATCCATATTCCTAACACCCTATTTTATGCAGACCCTATTCTCAGTACCGATGATAACCACGGTACCTGGTAGGGTAGTAACCCAGATCGTGCAGATACCTATGTATGCCTATATGACCAAGATCCTTTTGAATAGGCTATCCGCTGCAATAGGTATCAACTGATAGAAGATGATACAAAGGCCATTACCTTTTCGGTAATGGCTTTTGATTGTCATGCTATGGATGGGTACATATGAGCTATCGATTTTCCAATGGAAGGATATGCGCAGTATAGTATACGGCCGGGATTATTATGCCTCCACCCACGATATTGCCTAGGGTTACTGGGATAAGATTTGAAACCCATATATCCCCCCAGCTGATTGCCAATCCAGCATACTTCGCCAGCGGTAGAAAGAACATATTGGCTACGCTATGCTCATATCCCGATATGATAAATAGCATTATGGGGAACCATATGGAGAATATCCTAGAGACGACCTCCTGGGGTTCCGAGCTAACCCATACGCTGAGCACCACCAGGATATTGCAGAGCATCCCCCTTATGAAGGCGGTCTTGAAGCTGAAGGATGTCTTAGAAGCCCCTATGCTGAGCACTAGAGTCAATACGTTCTGATCCACTAGGTTGGCCCTGCATATCATAAATGCGAGGACTAGGGATCCTATTAAATTACCTATATATACCAGAACCCAATTCCTCAACAATCCCCTAAAGGATATCTTCTTATCCATCACAGCTAAGGTCATCAGGTTGTTTCCGGTGAATAATTCGCTTCCCGAGAATACAACTAGCATGAGGCCGACGGGGAAGACGGAAGCACCTAGAAACTTCATCACCCCTACATCTATATTGCCCAATGTCTGCATGACCACCATATATGCGAATCCACCAAAGCCAATATATATCCCCGCCATAATTCCCAGGAGCAGTAGTCTGGCAGTAGATAGATTTGCCTTGGTCTTTGAAGCGGCGATGATCGACTCAACTACTTCCGAAGGTGCAAAAAACCTTTTTTCCATATCTATTCCTACTTTCACATTTTGATATTTGAGCGGATGAATTCATAGTTCTCTCTTCATCGTATAGCTTATTAATACCCAATAATTAGAAAAACAATATGAAATGCTACAAACAATGGTATAATGGTTTAGATATTAAAATATCCTATGGGTATATTATATTATCATGGGGGTAGTAAGGTATGCAGGATTATAAATTAGGCGAGAGGGCATCGATAATTACAATAATTATAAATGTAATTTTAGCCGTAGTTAAGGTTACCGCTGGAGTGGTGGGAAGGAGTAATGCTATGCTAGCCGATGGCATACATACTCTATCCGATGTATTTACAACTATAATAGTTCTAATAGGGCTGAGGATATCATCCAAAGAGGCGGATGAGAGGCATCCATATGGACATGAGAAATACGAGCCGAT
This sequence comes from Tissierellia bacterium, assembly GCA_012518745.1. Lineage (GTDB taxonomy): Bacteria > Bacillota > Clostridia > Tissierellales > Tepidimicrobiaceae > DUNJ01. The sequence goes on along the minus strand of JAAYRM010000207.1, from coordinate 1,676 downwards.
ATTTGCAAAGCTCCTCAGCGTATTCTTAATAGCTACCGGGCTATTCATCGGTTACGAGGGTATTGGGGTCTTGAGAAGCGGCAATATTGCAACGCCGGGGAAAATAGCCCTAGTTGCAGCTATCATATCCATAGTGGTAAAGGAAGGGATGTATTGGTATACGAGCAAGGTGGCTAGAAAGATCCGGAGTATATCCATGGAAGCGGATGCCTGGCATCATAGATCGGATGCCCTATCCTCAGTTGGCACTTTGGTGGGGATATTCGGGGCTAGGATGGGTTTCAAGATATTGGATCCCATAGCTGCTATAATAGTCAGTATCTTTGTAATAAAGGTAGGTGTGGACCTATATATCGAGTCGATCAGGGGCTTGGTTGATGAGTCCGCGGATGATAAGATCCTTCTCGAGATAGAAGATCTGACCCTTTCGGTGGAAGGGGTTAGGGAGATCAGGAATTTTAGAACTAGGGTATTTGGAAATAGGATATATGTGGATATCAATATACATGTGGATGGGAATATCACCGTAAAGGAGGGCCATGATATTGCGGAGAAGGTGCATAATAGGATAAAGGAGAGCATATCCGATGTAAAGCATTGCATGGTACATGTTGAACCGGCGATGGATAAACGATTGAACTAAGCATCAAACTATAATATAATGTATATGGATAAGCTAGATACCTACATATTTAAGTGGAATTCAATCGGGTTCTAGGAAATAAAATATTAAAGATTAGGGGGAATAAGATCTATGGCAGAACTATTGAAGGGAAAAGAAGTGGCGAATAGCATCAAGGAAGCCATGAAAGAGGATATCAAGGCATTAGGGGAACAGGGCAGGGTGCCTACCTTAGGAATTGTTAGATTAGGTGATAACCCAGGGGATATATCCTATGAGAGGAGCATAATCAGGAATTGTGATAATATAGGCATCCAATCTAAGGTATTCGAGAGGGATGTGGATATCAAAACAGAGGAATTAATCGAATTGATAGAGGAATTGAATGCTGATCAGGAGATATCGGGGATATTGGTATTTAGGCCATTGCCAGATCATATTGATGATGATGCTGTTAGAGAGGCTATAAGTCCCGCAAAAGACGTAGACTGTATGCATCCGCTCAATCTAGAGAGGATATTCGAGGGGAACCTAGAAGGATTTGCACCTTGTACACCTAAGGCCGCTATGGAGACACTTAAGTTCTACGATATACCGTTAGAGGGTAAAAACGTAGTGGTCATCAATAGGAGTATGGTGGTGGGTAAACCATTGGCAATGATGCTATTGAATGAGAATGCCACTGTTACCATCTGTCACTCCAGAACCCAAAAACTAGATGAGATTACCAGAAACGCTGATGTGGTTGTTGTTGCATTGGGAAGGGCCAAGTTCTTTGACGAAAGCTACTTTACCGATCAATCCATCGTAATAGATGTGGGTGTAAGCTTGGATGAGGATGGCAAATTGAGTGGAGATGCTGATTTCGATAAGGTTGAACCTGCAGTGGATAAGATTACTCCCGTTCCTGGTGGGGTAGGAGGGGTTACAACCTCCATATTATTGAGCCAGGTTGTACTAGCATGTAAGAATATGCAATAAAATATCTTGAAAGTGAAAAAAGAGTCTACTCAGGCTCTTTTTTTCTTTTTGCGACAAAAGTAGTTGTTTTTCT
>JAAYRM010000206.1 GCA_012518745.1 Tissierellia bacterium | reverse complement strand
GGATATTGCATAATTCAAGATGTGTTCTCAAAACTGCAACGTTGCACCACATGTAGTGCCCAAAAAATAATCCATGCACTATATATGGACTGTATCTATAAAAAAGTTTAATATGCAATTTCCTCAAGTATTAACTCATCTAATGATGATTTATTACATGCCTGAATTACCCTTTCTGCCATTTTTATTCCGTCTATCTCCATCAATAGCTTATCCCTTTTCATCCTTCTAGAAAATCCGGAGGCAAGTATTATTCCTGTTATCATATTTGTTTTACACCTCCCATTAGAAACCCCATTCTCATTCCCATCATCTAAATCCCTATATCTATAAACCTAAATTCCTCCACATCGAATAGCCCCATATCCGTCACCTTCAACTCGGGTATTACCGGAAGCGCTATAAAGGATAAAGTCATAAACGGATCTATATCCTCATATACCTTCAACTGTTCGTGGGCTATACGAAGCATAGCTGATAGTTTCCCATCTACCTCCTGGATGGATTCATCCGACATAATCCCACCGATTCTTAAAGGTAGTGTTTCCAGTATTTCCCCATCCCTGACCATAGTTATTCCTCCACCTACCTCTTTCAATTCATCGATAGCCAATATCATATCCTCATCCCTATCTCCAATAACTATCATATTATGGGAGTCGTGAGCAATAGTTGAAGCTATGGCCCCATTTTGAAGCCCAAATCCTTCTACCAACGCCAACCCTATATTACCGGTGCCTTTATGCCTTTCTACCACAGCCACCTTCAGCATATCTTCGCCAGCTATAACTTTTCCCCCTTCTATGCTAACTTCCCTTTCAACCTTTTCGGTAATCAATGAATGAGGATTCAATTTTATTATATTAGCTCTTCCACCTTCTATATCGATCGTCAAATCCTCTATTCCTATATCCCCTACATTTATACTACCTCTCATATTATCGCTACCCATATCGGCTATTTCGAATAGGGGTTCCCTATTCCTGCCCACCAACTTGCCTGCCTTATATACCTTTAATACATTAAAATCCTCTAAATTGTCTAGCACTACTAGATCAGCAATATATCCAGGAGCTATTGCCCCCTTGCCTTTCAGGCCATAGCATTCCGCCGCATTCAACGACCCCATCTTTATGCAGTCAATGGGATCCATCCCCTCTCCTATTGCCAGCCTTATATTATGATCTATGCTTCCATCCTTCAATAAATCCTTTGGCTGCTTATCATCGGTACAGAATATGCACCTTCGTAGATTATCCTTATCTACGGCCTTTATCAAATCCTTCAAATTCCTTGCAGCCGATCCCTCCCTTATATGGATATACATTCCAAGGCTCAACCTATCCACCATCTCCTCCACGGTAGAGCATTCGTGTTCGGTATTTATCCCAGCTGCTACATAGGCATTTAGTTCCTTACCCTTTATCATAGGGCCATGCCCATCTATTGTCTTATCCCTAGCGATCAATATCTTCTGAAGGACTTCCTCATCCCCACCTATAACTCCGGGATAGTTCATCATCTCTCCCAATCCTAGAACCCTATCCTCATCCATCAATTTCATAAGATCATCCGCATTGAGAATAGCCCCAGCATTTTCAAAGGGGGTTGCTGGCACACAGGATGGGAGCATTATATAGATATCCAGGGGTAGGTTTTTACTTTCGTTCAATATATATCTTATCCCATCTAAACCCTTCACATTTGCTATCTCATGGGGATCTGCAATTATTGTAGTGGTACCTCTAGGGAGTATTGCCTTAGCAAATTCGGTGGGTCCTACCATGGAGGATTCTATATGCACATGCCCGTCTATGAAACCGGGAGATAGGTACCTTCCGCTTAAATCTACCTCTTCTTCCCCTATATAGTCCCCAATAGCCACAACCATTCCATCATGTATTGCTACATCCCCCCTAATTATCCGGTTGGTGAATACATCCACTATATTGGCATCCTTTAATACCAACTCCGCTCTCCTATCCCCCTTGGCTATATCTATTCTCCTCTTCAAGACTCTAATATCCATACCTAACCTTCCTCCCTATAAAAAAGCAATGGGCAAGCCCATCGCTCCTTAAGTTATTATATTTTTAATTACGAATAATATCGCCAGTATATACATTATCATGGATATATCCTTACGCCTTCCGGATATAAACTTCAATAGCACATAGGATACCATTCCAAATACTATTCCCTCTGCAATACTATAGGCAAAGGGCATCATAACTATGGTTAAAAACGCTGGTATTGCCTCTGTATAATCCTCCAAGTCTATATCCTTGATTGGACTCATCATAAATAATCCAACTACTATGAGCGCTGGCGCTGTTGCCGCCCCCGGCACCATACCAAATATTGGGGAGAAGAATAATGCTAAAAAGAACATCCCCGCCGTGGATAATGCCGTAAGACCCGTTCTACCTCCATCAGCCACACCTGATGCGGATTCAACATAGGTGGTTACAGTGCTAGTTCCCAAACAAGCCCCCGCTACAGTGCCCACCGCATCTGCAAATAATGCCTGGCTAACCCGTGGAAGTTTTCCTTCCTCATCGAGCATATCTGCCTTTGAGGCTACCCCAACCAATGTACCCACCGTATCGAATATATCTACGAATAGAAATGTAAATACTATTATCAGCATCTCCCAGGTAAATATCTCGGTCCATTCGAATTGCAATGCCACCTGACTAACCGTTGGCGGTGCCTGAAATAGTTTAGTTGGAATCTCGGTAATTCCCATTGGAATTCCAATTACTGTAGTTAGCAAGATGCCATATAGTAATGCGCCTTTTACATTTTTGGTTAGCAATATTCCTATTATCAAGAGACCTATCAGCGCTAATAGGGGTTCCCTACTAGATATATTCCCTAGCCCAATTATAGTCCCTTCATCAGCCGCCACTATGCCCGCATTTATAAAACCTATTAGTGCAATGAATAACCCAATCCCCACGGATACCGCCTTTTTTAAATTCATCGGTATGGCATTGAATATAGCCTCCCTAACCTTTAAAAGGGATAAGATTACGAATATAATTCCCTCTATAAATACCGCCGTCAATGCAAACTGCCAGCTCTTACCCAATTGTAATACGACATAATAGGCGAAGAATGCATTCAATCCCATGCCCGGAGCCAATGCAAAGGGATGATTGGCATAGAAGGCCATTATAAGGGTTGCTATCACCGCCGATAGTGCAGTAGCGGTAAATACCCCGCCCCAATCCATACCTGCTTCCGATAGGATGCTAGGATTAACAGCTAGTATGTAGGCCATGGTCATAAATGTGGTAATCCCAGCCATTATCTCCGTTCTTACATCCGTACCCTCTTCCTTTAAATTGAATCGCTTTTCAAAAAAACCATCCGTCATAAAACTCCTCCTCCAAACGTAATATAATAGTTTCATTATAACCTATAGAGACAAAAAAACAACAAATACAACTTTATATTCCATCAAAAAAATTCTCCCCGGTATTAATGACCTAAAATATATGATTATATTGGAAAAATTATAGAATAATAGTATAATAAATACCTATTGTTTATTTAATAATAGCGTAGAGCGATCCATGAAAGGAGGTATTATATGAGAGTAAAGACGAAGGATTTGGTTACGGCTTCGGTGTTATTGGCTATAGGTATCCTTCTTCCCTTGGTAATCCATATAAGTGGTATTAATGGCACTATATTTCTTCCCATGCATATCCCCGTTTTAATTGCAGGGTTGGTAGTTGGGTCTCCATTGGGATTTGTTATCGGTATATTATCGCCTGTTATCAATAACTTTTTAACTGGAATGCCCCCAATCCCAATCCTCTGGATTATGACGGTGGAGCTAGCGATATATGGACTATTATCGGGATATCTATATCGGCGAATTAAGATGTCCCTACTACCCTCACTGATATTGAGCATGATAGCTGGCCGGATCGGTGCGGCGTTGACATTGCTGATCCTAGGCATGGGATTTGGGCTTACGGTACCACCTATGAATATCTATATACAGGGAATTATATTGACAGCACTTCCAGGTATAATAATACAGATAATTTTAATTCCCACTATAATAAGGGCATATGAGAAGAGCCAGGATTCGTCCCATTGGTAATCCCTAGCTCGTATCTGAAACAATTCCACAACCTCATGGGATAAAATTATACTATTAAATTCTAGTATGATATCCGATACTTAACACATAATACAAATATACCAATGTTTAAAACAGAGGAGGAATTTCATATGAGAAACTTAGGACTATTGCCTAAACTTATAATAGCCATCGTTGTAGGAATTATTATAGGAAGTTTTGGCACAAGTTGGATGGTTAGGGTATTGGCCACCTTTAATGATCTATTCGGCAATTTCCTTGGGTTTGCTATCCCCCTGATAATAATAGGGTTTGTAGCCCCGGGAATAGGAAACCTAGGAAGAGAGGCAGGTAAATTATTGGGAATTACTGCTGGGATTGCTTATGGTTCCACTATATTTTCTGGCACGCTGGCCTATTTTACATCATCGATAGTATTACCTACATTTTTGCAGGTCGGAGCCTTGAGTGTAGATGCTGCCAATCCAGAAGAGGCCCTTTTAAGCCCCTATTTCCAGGTGGAGATGCCGGAGGTCTTCGGAGTGATGACTGCATTATTAATAGCATTTACAATCGGTTTAGGAATTGCAGCAATTGAGGGTGATACCATAAGAAAGGTCATAAGTGAGTTTCAAGCTATAATAGAAAAGCTAATATCCAATATAATAATACCCTTATTGCCATATCATATACTTGGGATATTTGCTAATATGACCTTTGCTGGTCAAGTGGCAACCATATTATCCGTCTTTGCAAGAGTATTTATAATGGTAATATTACTTCATATAGTAGTGCTCATAATACAATTTACTATAGCTTCAGCCTATGGTGGGGGAAATCCATTTAGGCTTCTTAAGAATATGATACCAGCATACTTAACGGCTATAGGTACTCAGTCATCCGCGGCAACCATACCAGTTACATTAGAACAGACCAAAAAGAATGGTATACAGGATGAAGTAGCGGATTTTGTTATTCCGTTATGTGCAACCATCCACCTATCGGGCAGTACTATAACCTTGGTCAGCTGCTCCATGGCGTTAATGATGCTAAATGGAATGCCATTCACCTTTACGTCCATGTTCCCATTCATATTGATGTTAGGAATTACCATGGTAGCAGCCCCCGGAGTCCCAGGCGGAGCGGTAATAGCAGCATTGGGATTGCTGGAAACCATGTTAGGATTCCCATCCTCAATGCTATCGCTGATGATAGCATTATATGTAGCACAGGATAGCTTTGGTACAGCTACCAATATCACCGGTGACGGAGCAATAGCCCTTATGGTGAATAAGATTTCTGGATATGAACTAAAGGAAGGATAAAACAAAGAATAGGGTTTCATGCTAGAACTAGCAGGAAACCCTGTTTGTTATACAGAAAATATATATTATCTAAATTCAGATATTGCCTTCCTCAATTCAATCTGCTTTCTAAATAACTGTCTATATATAGCATCCCTTCGTGATTCCAGTATATCGGTATAGCAAAGTTCAAAATACCTATAGGGACCTAGGTCGTAACTCTTTACAATATTACCCGTAATATCGATAACATGATCCTCGAATATCACCCTTGCTCTTAGGACCTCATAATAGGGAATATCCATATCCTGTGCATCGCATATGCTAAAGGACAATGCATCCCCACCCAATCTCGTAATCCTCATAGGTATCTCTTTTCCATTCACCGGATGATATATGATGCCATCTAAATCCCAAAGGAGGTTAAACGTATTAGTTGAGGGGATTAGCTTTATAGAGGATATATAAAATCTATCATCGATAAAATCCTCTAGTTCTATCTGATAGTAGTTAAGCATGTTTATATCCTTTATAACTAGCTCCACATTGGTTATATCGGGCATTTCAATCCTTTCCGCCAATGAAATATCGTTAGGTTTAAATACAAAAAAGTTTTCTAGCTTGATTAAAGTACCCTCCAATATGGTCAAATCCTCATCGCAACTGATTATCAATGAGCTAAGCCCCATAGCTTG
>JAAYRM010000205.1 GCA_012518745.1 Tissierellia bacterium | reverse complement strand
ATTATATTTGCCGTCCGCAACTACATTTTTTTCATTAGCATTACCATTCCTATATTCCACAATCTCCCCCAGTTCCCTTTGTCTCCATTCACCTTCAAATTCTGGGAATCTCAATTCCGGTGTCGATTTCTTTCCCAAGTTGTTGCCCCCTTCCTTTATGCTCAATCCCATACATCAAATAAACATCCTCCGCATTAATTCCTTCTTAATCAGATTGAATTCCTCTAGCTTCCTCTCCTCCAATTCTATTCTCTTATCTAAGGAGGGTAGGAAGTCCACTATTTTATTCTGCTCAGGCAAGGATGGGATGTCGATTACTATGTCCTTAAATAGATTGTATTTCAGGGTCAATGTATCCGAGGTCATCCCCTGGGAACCTCTGAAAAATTTATATATTATCTGCGGCATCTTGAAATAATAGCCTATAAACTCGGGGTCTATCCCCTCGGCTAATTTCAGCACCACATATGCTGAGCTTACTATTCCATCATATTCCGATACTCCACTAGCCCCTTGCCACATTCGCATGGTATTGTAGACGATATCATTCTTTGCTACAACCTTATAATTGGATTTATCCCGGCTTGAGCTATCCACCTCGCCAATTTCCGATTGTTTTTTAACCCCATTATTCAATGTAACGGAGAGCAATTCATCAAAACTGGAATCATCCCTGTATCTAGTATCGCTATTCTTTGCAATATCTCCAAGTCTTTTCTCCTGCCAATCCGGATAATCTATGCCATCGTCATCTTTAAATCTTATCCCCTGGCTGAATATCCCTTGCATCATACCTTTTCTATATTCTTTTAGGGTATCTATTCGATTTTGCTGTAATTCCAATCTTTCATCTATCCTGCAGAAGAATTTCCCGATTTTGCGTTGTTCCCCAAGGGAGGGCGCAAAAAAAATTATGCCCTTGATCCTATTGGGTGATAGATTGAACCTAGTAGAGCCCTGCCCCTCCCTCATAATCTTCTTCCTTATATTATTGCTCCTCAGCATAAAGCCCATGTATCTGGGGTCAAATTGCCCTGCTTTTGAAAACCTATAGCCAAATGAAAAGCTATTTAAATATACTTCCTCCTCATCCCCAATATAGACCGAGGTCATGCCAACCTCATCCATGGTCTCCGATGATTGGGTGAATAGGATGTCACCATATTCAACCCTATTTTGATTCTCGCCTTCATCTATGGATACATGGCCATATTCGGTGAAGTCCGTATCTATAAGGGTGTTGGCGAATATATTAAGGTATTGTATATATTTTTTATTGCCATCGATAAACGAACTTCTATCCTTCCCCGATAGGCCATTGTAAAATTCTCCAGTATCTCCAAATCTCTGCCTTTCCCATTCTCCTTTAAAACCTAGAAATCTTAGTTCCGGTGTCAATCGTTCCCCCAAGTTGCCGCCCCCTTCCTGGTATAATTCCTAGCATATTAAATAAACATCCTCTGCATCAATCCCTTTTTGAATTGCTTGGATTCTTGTAACTTCTGTTCCTCTAGTTCTATCCGTCTATCCAAGGCGGAAAGGAAGTTGGCTATTTTGGTTTGCTCGGGGAGGGTGGGGAGGGGGATTTTGAGTTTAGATAGCGTTGTTTTATTTATAATTGGAACAGCCTGTGTCGAGGCATATCTAATAATCATATTTATATCAATTAACAGAGCATAATATAAAAATTCGAAATTGTGATCCGGTTTGCATTCTATAGAGTTTATTTGCTGATTAGTGCCCATTTTCGCCATCGATATTCCTAACTTGCCTATTGTTGAACCTATACAGGTTATCAGGATAGCACCTTTGTTTATACTTTTTATACTTTTTAAACCCAATTGGCTTAACCTTCTATTAGTATTTAAAATATATTTAGTTTTGCCTAGATCAACGGGCGTGGCCCACATATAATCATCACCAAAATTATCACTCTTTCTAGTTTGTGGAGTCCCGCCTGTTATAATTTCCCCCACATCCCCTAACTTCTTCTCCTCCCACTCAGGATAATCCTTCCCATCATCATCCTTAAACCTTATCTCCTGACTGAATATCTTCTGCATCATGCCCTTTTTCTGTTCCTTTAGGGCTTCTATTCGCTTCTGTTGCAATTCCAATTTTTCATCTATCCTT
>JAAYRM010000204.1 GCA_012518745.1 Tissierellia bacterium | reverse complement strand
GGCCATAGAGCTCTCGGGAATTGAGGGGAATATGCATGAGGTAGTCGGCGATGTATTTGCAAAGGTGATGGAGTCCAAGAAAAGATTTAAGGGATCACAGACATATTTTAGAGGCTTATATGGTGGTGGTACCCTTTGTACCGAGGCATTGTCCATAACTAGGGGTTCATTCGATGGTATAAGGAGCAATGTGGCGGAGCGCAATGAGGAGGTATTGGAGGATATCCATGACTATACCGGCAATATACTATTGGATCTAGGGGAGGATGAATTTACAGCTGGCAGGCCCCATCCAATGATCGACCCAACATTGAGGAATGCTAGGATAGTGGAGGAAGCCAAGGATCAAAAGGTAGGCGTAATACTATTGGATTTCGTACTGGGTTATGGTGCGCATGAGGATCCGGTAGGTATAACCCTTAAGTCGATAGATGAGGCAAGGGATATTGCCAAGGCCGAGGGTAGAGAAATAGTGTTTGTTGCATATATTTGCGGGACCGATATGGATGTACAGGATTATAGAAAGCAGAGACAGATATTGGAGAAGAATGAGGTAATCGTGGCCGATAGCAATGTGGAAGCGGTAAATATGGTTATCGAGCTATTAAATTAGGCTATTAATCTATATGGAGGTAATGAGATGGGGATTAATAATATATTTGGAACGGAATTGAATATAATAAATATAGGGACTAGCAAGTTCAAGGAGGATTTGGAATTACAGGGACAGCATGTGACCGATGTAGATTGGGAACCACCTGCTGGTGGGGATGTAGAATTGTTGGATATATTGGATGGATTCGCATCCAGTGAAGAGATCAGGATCGCCAACGAAAAAGCGGTGGATATTATGATAAATGCCCATCCCATCTTGGTAGATGTGGATAGGGCCCTCGATGTGGTACCGGGGATGAAATCCAATCTAATACTCCACTCGGGTCCCCCCGTTGAATGGGATGAGATGGCAGGCCCCATGAAGGGTGCCATAATAGGCGCATTGATATATGAGGAATTGGCAGAAGATGAGGAAAGTGCAGTGAAGTTGGTGGAATCGGGCAGGATCGAATTCGCTCCATGCCACGAGCATTCAGCAGTAGGGCCTATGGCTGGAATAGTATCCCCTTCCATGCCGGTCCACGTGGTTCATAATAGGACATATGATAATTATAGCTATTGTGGTATCAATGAGGGTTTAGGGAAGGTATTACGATATGGGGCCTTCAGCGATGAGGTAATCGATAGGCTCAAGTGGATAGAGAAGGAATTTGCCCCCGTATTGAAGAAGGCATTGAGTTTGGTGGAAGATGGAATAGATATAAAATCCCTGATATCCCAGGCAGTCCACATGGGGGATGAATGCCATAATAGAAATAAGGCGGCTACTAGCTTGTTTTTCAGAGAAATTACCCCCTATATATTGGAAACGGGTGCCAGGATGGATATAATAAAAAGGGTACTCGACTTCATCAGAGAAAATGAGCATTATTTCCTAAACCTATCGATGCCGGCATGTAAGGCGGCAACCGATGCCGCTATGGGTATAGAGCATTCAACCATAGTGACCACTATGGCTAGGAATGGGGTTGATTTTGGAATCAAGGTGAGTGGCTTGGGGCCGGATAGATGGTTTACAGGGCCTGCGAATATGATAGAGGGTCTGATGTTCCCAGGATATAAGAAGGAAGATGCAAGCCCCGATATAGGAGATTCGGCCATCACGGAGACCTATGGAATAGGAGGCTTTATGATGGGCGGGGCCCCTGCAATAGTCCAATTTGTTGGGGGAACTGTATCAGATGCGATAGGATATAGCGAGCAGATGTATCGGATAACTACGGCGGAGAATAGCAACTTCTCAATTCCAACGCTAGATTTTAGGGGTTCAGCGATTGGAATCGATCTATTAAAGGTTATAGATACCGGGATATTGCCCATAATAAATACGGGTATGGCGCATAGGACCGCAGGTATAGGGCAGGTAGGCGCGGGGTTGGTAAGCCCGCCTATGGAATGCTTTACCAAGGCGATGAAGGAATTTGATAAGGTCTATGGGAGGTAGATCATGAGTAGAATTTTAATAGCCCTAGGCGGAAATGCACTAGGGGATAACCCAGATGAACAAATTGAAATAATAGGACAGACCTCGGGCCATATAGTTGACCTGGTAGAGGAAGGACATGAGGTTATGATAGCCCATGGGAATGGGCCACAGGTGGGTATGATAAGTGCGGCCCTCGAGGGTGAGCGGATGCCTCTACCCGAATGCACGGCGATGAGCCAGGGATATATCGGATATCATTTACAGAATAGAATCAATGCGGAATTGAATAGGCGGGGAATTGACGGAAAGGTTATCAGCCTTATAACCCAGGTAGTGGTGGATAAGAGGGATGAGGCATTTAAGAATCCAAGCAAGCCAATTGGAAAATTCTATACCAAGGAAGAGGCCGAGGAGATCGAACGGCAGGAGGGATATATCATGATGGAGGATTCCAATAGGGGATATAGAAGAGCGGTGCCATCGCCTATGCCCATAGATATAGTGGAGAAGGAATCGGTGAGGATGCTATTGGATAGCGGATATACCGTTATAGCGGTTGGCGGGGGTGGGATTCCAGTGGCAATGGAAGGGGATTCCATCGTGGGAGTAGATGCCGTTGTGGATAAGGATTTTGCGGGGGAATTGATGGCGGAATTAATAGATGCCGATTATCTCTTCATCCTGACCGCCGTGGATAGGGTGGCTATCAACTTTGGAAGGCCGAATCAGATTGAATTGGAGAAGATGACCATAGATGAGGCATATGGATATATGGAGGAGGGTCATTTTGCACCGGGCAGCATGCTGCCTAAGATAAGGGCCGCAATAGATTTTGTGGAATCTAAAGAGGGAAGGCGAGCCATAATATCTTCCATAGAAGGTGTTAAGGATGCATTAGTAGGAGAGAGTGGAACCTTGATATATAGATGATATATCAATATAGGCCATACTAGAATGGTTTGACCATTTAGGATGGCCTTATTTTAGCACCATAAATAGTGTAAGAAGGAATTATCCTATCTTGCACTATTTTTTATATAATGAAAGGGTAGAGTGCCTACGGCGCTTATTCCAGAAAGTGTAATGAATTAGTCATCATAATGTTATATAATATATTAAAGCGATCTTAAGATCTTCGAGGGGTGGATGTAATGGGGGATACTAAAAAGCATATTAAGGGCCTGACGTTAGTAGAGTTGATAGTCTCAATAGCGATAATTGGGGTTATTGCCATCGCTTTTATACCTATATTTGGAATGACTGCAAGAATCAATAACAGGTCAGAAGTTGTTCTAGATTCTACCTATATGGGCAAGGATATTATGGAATTGATATATAAATGGAGCCAGGAAGAGGAGTATGAAAACCTGGAAAGCAAGTTGATAGATGCAGGATATACTAAAGATACAGAAGATGGAACATTTGGATATGAACATGATGATAAAAGGTATTCGAATATAAGATTTAGTGAGGAAGGCAATTTACTACGGGTAATTATAAAGATATATAGGGATAAAAGTGTACAGCAACTGGAAGCACAATATGAATCTTTATTTTCCTGGAAAGGAAGGGGAATCCTAGGTGAAGAAGAATAGGGGTTTTAGCCTAATAGAATTAGTAATGGTCGTGGCATTGATAGGAATAGTCATAGCAGTAATATTTTCACCCATAGGCTTTTCACTTAGAAACTTTAAAGCACAGAATGAGAAGGCCAATATCATTTCGGATAGGAGAGCCCTAATGGATTACCTTACCAGGGAGATAAGGAGGTCCGAGGTAGTAGATATCATCGATGACACCCTGATCATAGATTCCCGGGTTTATAGAATCGAGGAGGGCATATTCCTTAAGGATGATGAGAGGATTATGGACGGAATAGATGGATGGATCATAGATAGGATTGGGGAAACCATAAATATAGAGATAAAATCCATAGACAGTAAAGGGAAGGAATACAGCATTTCCTCATCTATCAATATAAGATAAGGGGGCGAGATAAAATTGAAAAAAATCCTGAAAGGACAGAGGGGATTTGCCCTGATTACCACATTATTGGTCTTGATGCTGGTATCCATGCTTGGGCTTGCGGTTATGAGCGTGGCAGCATCCAATTTCACGATGACGGGCATAGATAATATAAGCCAAAGTGCCTATTATATAGCCGAGGCCGGCGTAAATCATATGAT
>JAAYRM010000203.1 GCA_012518745.1 Tissierellia bacterium | reverse complement strand
TTTTAAAATGCCTTAGCCTTCCTAAGTGCCGAATATAGCACTACAGATGTAACCGCTCCTAATAATCCCTGCATAATATTCCCCGGAATGGAGGCTATAGCAGCCTTACCATACATAAACAGCTCCGGTACAAAATATCCAAAGGCCATAAATACTCCAGCTATGGATGTTGCTATTATAGGTTTCCTCTGTCCGATATCCGTTTCCAATAGACTCCCGGCAATAAACCCTTCCAATCCCTTTACCACCAATGTTATAGGTGCGTAATGGGTGTATCCAAGCAATAGATCCGCTATAGCCGACCCAACGCCACCTACTATAAATCCACCCTTTTTACCTAATGTAATGGCCGCTAGAAATACCACCATATCCCCTAGGTTTAAATATCCCTGTGTGCCTACCGTGGGAATATGGATCACCATTGTCATCACCACTGTCAATGCCATTAACACCGCATACCTCGTCAATAACTTCAGATTATTCTCTTTCATGTCCATAGACCTCCTCCCATACCTATAAGTGTATGGATATACTATTCTCGATTCGCAACTGTATCTATTAGTATAGTAACACTTTCTATTCACCTTTGCAATACTTTTTATGAAGATTTTAATCGCTATCTTAAAATAAGCATAAAAAACCCCCCTATATCCCCTTTAGGAGTCTAATATAGGGAGGAGGTCCTGTTATCGATTGTCCTTATCGTTTCCTTCAAATTCTTTCCTGTGGTATAAGCCAACAAGATTGGAAATGGGTACGGTAAATATGATACCAGTTCCAGGTTCTTTCAATCTTCCCACTTCGATGATGGTGTCATATATGGCCTTATATCTATCTTCCCTGGCCAATATTATTATTATTTCCTTAGATGATTCTATATGGATATTTAAAAATCTTGCAACTTCGGTCTCCCCCGTCCCCCTTCCATAGAGAACCGTAGCGCCCTTGGCTCCCACCTTCTTCGTTCTGGCTATTATCTTATCAGCCCTGCCCCTTTCAACGATAGCAACGATACACCTTATATCATCCATATATATCCCTCCTATATCCTAGTGAGTATCCCAAGAGCCAATACTGAAATCATAGCCCCAATCGATGTTAGGCCCACTATTCCGAAACCAGCTATAAGCGGATCCGTATTCTCCATTATCTTAGCCAATCCTATCGCCAATGCCATATTCAACGGAATATTTACCGGTCCCGTGGTTGCACTAGCTGAGTCCATTGCAATTGCCACAAATTCCTCTGGTGCTAAAAATGATAGAAATATTATTAAGGTCAGCAACGGTACTATTATCTTTATATAGGATATGTCATTCAATATCTTAAATATACCTATCCCCATTCCGGTCCCAAAACCTACTGCCACAGCGTGTATCAACACCTTATGGGGAATGGCCCCTATAGATATTTCCTCCACCTCGAGCGCTAATGCCCTTAGGGCGGGTTCTACAAGGGTTCCTAGATATCCTATGGCAAAAACTACGGCTATTATAAGCCATTTCCTCTCTAGGACTACCAGATTTCTACCTACGGAATCCCCTAGGGGGAAGAGACTCATGGAAACGCCCTTAAGAAAGAAATGTAGCCCCAATACGCTTAATAAAAATCCTATTCCAAATTCCTTAATATTCTCAATAGGCCTTCTAAGTATAAATAACTGGAATAGGGCAAGTATAGCGGTAAGAGGAAGAATTCCCCTTAGGGTCTCAAACAATGCTCCTAAACCCTCTATTGCCCTCATGTAAATCCTCCTTCTCAATTTCATCTATGCCTTATCTAAACAATAACCACATTATACTATACTTGAGTCATATATAAAAGAATTAACTAGGTATTCTACATATAACCATATTGCTAGGGTTTAATTGCCATCGATAAGGGGTATAAATAAATGATAAAACATTCCCTTATATCTTAACCAATAGGAGGTTGATAAGAATGGAAAAATACATACCTGAAATAAGATCCCAATTGAGGTCTAGGATCATAGAGGTGCCTTCGGTAATATATAGGGCTAGTGGAATCAAAGTGCTAGGTACTAGGATAAAATCTTTACTATTCTCTACAGATGTCTCAATTATCAAGAATAACAATGCCAATTCCATAATCGCCGTCTATCCCTTCACCCCACAGCTATCTATTACCCAAGCTATACTAGAGGTAGCACCTGTCCCGGTCTTTGCCGGAGTGGGCGGAGGCCTAACTACGGGGAAAAGAGCGGTGGATATTGCCCTTCAGGCCGAGCTAATGGGTGCCTATGGTGCGGTGGTGAATGCCCCAACATCCAATCAAGTAATCAAGAAGATGTATAATAGGATAGATATCCCCATCATAGCTACGGTCGGGACGATCCAGGATGATTACAAGGGTAAGCTAGATGCGGGGGCCCGGATTTTAAATATCTCCGGGGGAGCCAAGACCGCCTCAATCGTACAGCGTATCCGCAATGAATACGGGAAGGAATTGCCCATCATAGCAACAGGAGGCCCCACGGATAAGAGCATCATGGATACTATAGAGGCGGGGGCCAATGCAATTACCTATACACCTCCTACCGCCGCCGAAATATTCGCCGGGGTGATGGAACAGTATAGGGATAGAAAAGAGGAATAATTAAAGCCCAGGATATCCTGGGCTTTAATTATCGTTATTCGACTATTCTATTATAATGACGACTGAATTATTTCTTCTCAGCTGCATATGTGCCACTGAAGAATTCCTTCGTAAGCTTGATTACAACTCCACTCAATCCTACGAGACCTATCAAGTTCGGAATCGCCATCAATCCATTCAATGTGTCGGCTATATCCCAAATAACCGTCAATCCACCTACCGCCCCTATGAATATAAAGGGTATAAACACTAATCTATATGGCGTGATAGCCTTAGGTCCAAATAGGAACTCCATGCAACGCTCGCCATAGTATGACCAGCTCAATAGGGTTGAGTATGCGAACAGCAATACCCCTACTGAAACTATATAGCCACCTATTACTGGGATGGATGTATTAAATGCTGCAGTAGTAAGAGCAGCGCCAGTTTCCCCAGAGTTCCATACGCCTGTTAGTACTATCGATAATGCAGTTATGGAGCAAACTACTATGGTATCCATGAATACTTCGAATACTCCCCATAGTCCTTGACGTACTGGGTGATCCGTAGTTGCAGCCGCGTGTGCTATCGGAGCACTACCGAGACCTGCTTCGTTGGAGAATACCCCACGAGCGATACCCATCCTAGATGCCAACGCTATGGTTGAACCTGCAAATCCACCTGCAGCAGCAGTTCCTGTAAATGCACCTTCAAATATCAACTTAAACGCTGCTGGAATTTGCCCTGCGTACTTAGCTAATATCACTATACCGCCTATGATATAGAACGCAGCCATAAATGGTACTAGCAATTCTACTACCTGAGCTATCCTCTTCAGTCCACCTAGCATAACGACTCCGGCCGCTACCGCTACCACAATACCTGAAGCAACATGTGGTACATTAAATGATGTGTTCATAGCATCGGCTATGGAGTTAGCTTGGGTCATGTTCCCGATTCCAAAGGATGCTAGAGCCCCAAATAATGCAAATAGAACAGCTAGCCATTTCCAACCTAGACCCTCGGAAATATAATGCATTGGTCCACCTATAAACCTACCATCTTCTGTTCTTTCACGATATCGAACACTGAGCACTACCTCTGCAAACTTAGTAGTCATCCCGAATATCGCGGAAATCCACATCCAAAGTACTGCCCCTGGACCCCCAACTGCTATGGCT
>JAAYRM010000027.1 GCA_012518745.1 Tissierellia bacterium | reverse complement strand
TCTGATCCTGTGTATATAGAAGTCTCTCCTCCCGTTCCGGATGGGTTGGACTGATGGCCCAATCGAATGCGGGGAAGAATACGAGACCCAATCTATTCCTTGCTTTAATCATGCCTAATACCTCCTAATTCGTGGATGAGGCCGGGTTTTATCTGAGCCTTAATCCTTATATTCTTTCCAGTGGTTGAAAAACCCTGTATCATATTGAAGCTACTCTCCTCCACTATTTCTACCTCTATATCATCTCTATCGGTGCCCATGGATATAGCATATTCCTCAAGCAGGGATATTGCCCTCTGCTTTGCAGAGTCCAAATCATACCTTTTACCGATTTTTTCATAAACCCCTAGCTCCGGAATTGAAAGGATTTTCCTAGATGTATCCGCTAGTAGGGTGATCTCGGTGGTTGGCTTAGCAAGGGCTGCGCCCACTGCGTTGGCCACACTATAATCATCTGGATAATAGCAGGGTAGGTCCAATTTCCCCTCAAGGATTGGAGCCAATGCTTTGGCCGGACCTCCAATTACATTTATGAGCTCAGGTTCTATTCTTTTACCATGCAATAATTCCTTTACGGTATATACTGGCCGATTATTTACTTCACCTAATAACTCAGCAACCTTGCTCTCTATAATATCCCCAACGGTTTCCAATATCAGGTCGGATACTCCCTCCGGTGATAGGTTCAACCTTCGACCTAACCCATCCATGGCCTCATAAGCTCTATCCTTATCGCCATCATCTATTAGCCCCAATATTATCATGGCATCAGTAGGGGTGGGCTTTGGGCCTTCGAAGGCATATGGATACCCCTCACGTCTTGGGCCTATCCGAAGTTCATCTTCCACTATATCTATACTGCTATCCCCTCCTAGGCCTATGGAAACGCTGTAGATAGCTCTTATGAGGGTTTTATATTTCCCAATTTTAATCCCTAATGGTTCAAATAATGGTATGCCATCAGCCAGGAAAAATATATCGGTAGTGGTACCACCGATATCCAAGAGCACTGCATCCTTATCGGTATCTAACATTCCACTCATTCCCATAAAGCTAGCGGCTGGGCCCGAAAGGATGGTTTCCACCGGTTTATCTTCTGCCATAGCAAGGTTCATGGTTCCGCCATCGGCTTTTAATATGAATATGGGTGCATCTATTCCTTCCTTTTTTAGGGAAATCTTAATATTGTTTGCAAAGTTTTCGAAAGTGCTATGTACAGCCGAATTCAGGTAGGATGTAAATACTCGCCTAGGAAAATTCAACTTGCCGGATATAGTATGACCCATAGTGGTTTGAAGGGGATTGTTAGCCCCTAAGGTCTTCTCTACCTCCAATTCATGGCTTGGATTCCTAGTGGAAAATTTAGTAACTATCGCATAGGATTCCATACTATTCTTATTAAATTGGACCATGGCTTTCTCTATTTCCTCAAGATCTAGGGGTTCAACTACCATACCCCTATGATCCACATACCCGGAGATGAAGATATTGCTATCCCCGCAAGCTAAAAAATCATGGTTTAATCCTGGACCGGATTGAATGATCATGCCTACAGAGGAAGTTTTATCTTCAACGATAGCATTAGTGGATACTGTGGTGCTTAAGTTGATTCTTTTAATATCCGATTTATTATATCCCGATAGAAGTTCTTGTAGGGTAGTCCATATCGATTGGAATAGATTATCTCTATTGGTAGGTTTCTTTACTGTATTTATGATAGTGCCGTCTTCGATAATAACTCCATCTATATGGGTTCCTCCCATATCTAGACCTATAATCAAATTTTTACCTCCTCATTCATCTTTTAACATCTAATAGTATTATATCTATTAAATGTGGTAAATATCAAGTTATGCCAATAGATTATAGGCTAATGTATAGCAATTGGAGGAAAAATATAAAAAGAATAACATGATATGTTATGATGAAAGTATCATGTTAAAATATTGAGGGGGCTATTCCTATGAACATAATTATACCTACTAGTTTTCAAATCAATATATTTTAGAATAGATAAGAAAGGAGGAAGTTACCAAAGAATAAATGCATTGTAGGTTCATCATAGATCTTTGGTAATGGCAAAATGAATAGAAAGCTATTGAATAAAACGGGTACAAGATTATTGGGGTTGATAGCTTTTATTGCAACAGGGGGAGGATTGATTATTTCAACGGCTATTAATGAAGAAAATTTTTATAAGACAGAAATTTTAATAATCTTGGGAGGTTTCTTTGCTATAAGTTTAGCGGATCACTTTAAAAAGCTGATAGAAAGGGATGAGGGAGATGAGGATCAATAGAAATCATATATATGTTCTAATCTGTTCATTCATAGGGGTAACCCTAACATGGTTTATAAATCATAGAATGGGATATGGAGCGGTTATTGCCAATGGATTGGTTGGCGTGATGGCTGCCACATTTCTTCCAAATGAATTGGCTGGTATAACATATACATCATCCTTTGTAGGAATGAGCTCGTTGGCGGTAATACCATCTATGGCGGCGGCTACCCTAGGAAGCGTGATAGTAGCAATAGTCTTTCTAACCACCGCGGAGATCTATGCAGGTATCGGCGGAAAGGGTGGAACCACAGCGGCCCTATCTACGATAATTACTAAGGCGATTATGAGCATCTTTAACTAGGAGGTATTGTATGGAAGAAGCAATTATATTAATAATATCGATAGCTGCGGGTATGGCTACTTATGTAGTATCCAATATTTTAAAAAGAGGAGCTGTTATAGCCTCAGCTATTATAACCTTGGTATCTGGCCTTATGTTGCCCTATTTCTTTCCTTCCATGGGTAATCTATTGGCAACAGCTGCAGCCTGTGCCTCCTATGCGGGGATGATTTCGGTTGAAAATGCGCTAAATCTCTTGGAAATGGCGGTAATATCCTTGATGACGGGAATACTGTTCATAGCTGCTAGCAGCGCATATATAGGCATTGGGGGAAGGTTGGGAACCATAGCTGCTATATCATGTTTTGCATGGCTTGGCTTTAAAAAGGTATTTGTCGGAATAGATGAGTGAACAATTAATAAACCTCTGTCATGCGAAAACGAGGAGTATAGATGGTAGAATGGAGGGAATAATCGATGAAGAATAACAAGACAAAACTGGTAGCATATTGTGGGATGATAGCGCTATTAGCTAGTCTAATCCTAGGTCTATTAGGTTTTTCGAGTAATACAAAGGAAATAGACAATATCAAAAATCAGCTGCTAAAAAAGCATGTTGAAAACAATATAAACTTAACGATGAAGTATATAAATAATTCCTATGGGACATTGAGCCAGGGTGATGGAACTTTACTAGACAGGCATGGTGAAAGTATCAAGGGTAGATTTGGTGTAGTAGATATTGTATTGGAGGATCTAGGGGATAAATCTACTATATTTGTCAGGGTAGATGATGATTTTAAGAGGATCTCAACCAATATCATGTCGAACGATAATGAAAGGGCAATAGGTACATTCTTGGGGACTGATCATAATGCATATCAAACGGTGATAAATGGGGATCTATATATAGGGGAGGCGGAGATATTAGGCGATAACTACTATACTGCCTATGAGCCGATAAAGGATGAAAACAATAATGTTATCGGTCTATTATTTGTGGGTATGCCGACGGAAACCCTGGATTCCATTATAAAAGTGCATGATGAGAAGATGGACAAGATCAATATATTGATCCTTATATTAAGAGCTATTTCACTAGGCTCCCTCATTGCATTAGCGGGGACATCGGTGGCAGATAGCAAATCTCATGGCCTTGACGATGATCTATCGAAGGAGTTCTCCAATATATCTAGAAAATTATCTCTAATTCTGGATAAGATGGATAAATAGGATGGAAGGCAACTAATAAGTTGATAATGGCTTGACAATTAGGAAAAGGTGGTATAATCTAATACTAGAATTAGATTAAGGGGTGCTCAATAAATTGGGCTGAGAAGAGAAATGTGATTTTTCTACCCATTGACCTGATCTGGATAATGCCAGCGTAGGGATAAGGATATGATATTAAAGATATAAGGCTTGATATTCAATCCCTTTTGGCACTCGCGCCAGGAGGGATTTTTAATTGTCCATACATATCAGACATGTCATAAAACATATTTCGAATATAAAAATAAACAATATGCTTAGACTTTATTCGATGATGGTTTTGAGCATATAATACGGGAGGGATTTTTAATGAACGCAAGTGTCGCTATCCAGGTATTACCAGGAGTTGAATCGGAGGAGAAGATATTAGCGATTGTGGATGAGGTGATTGAGCATATCGAGGGTACGGGGTTATCCTACTATGTTGGCCCTTTTGAAACCACAATAGAAGGGGAATTCGATGAGTTGATGGATATAGTGAAGGAATGTCAGTATATTGCAGTTAGGGCTGGCGCTCCATCGGTGATGTCATATGTGAAGATCAATTTCAAACCAGAAGGCGGTGTTCTGACGATTGACCAAAAGGTTACAAAGCATCACCAATAGATTATCATCATATATAGCTATAGTTGGGATACTCATCATTTGGCAGGTGCTATCATCTTTGGAATTGGTACCCAGATATATGTTGCCATCTCCCATAGATGTAGTGAGGGCATTTATATTGGATTTTCCATTACTGATGCACCATTCCAAGGTTACACTTTTGGAAGCATTCTTCGGCTTGGGCATGGGCGTTATACTGGGTTTTGTAGTGGCGGTTATTATGGATAGATTTGATATCATATATCGGGCTATATACCCGATTCTGATCATAACACAGACCATACCGACAGTGGCTATAGCTCCATTGCTAGTACTATGGTTGGGATATGGCATAGCCCCAAAGGTAACCCTAATTATAATTGTAACATTTTTCCCCATAACCATTGGGTTATTGGATGGATTTGCATCGGCGGATCCGGATACGATAAAACTATTGTTATCTATGAATGCATCTAGGGGACAGATATTTAGGCATATTAAATTGCCAAGCTCCATGTCGCATTTCTTTGCTGGGCTCAGGATTTCCGCTTCCTATTCCATAGTGGGGGCAGTTATAGCGGAATGGTTGGGAGGATTTAGCGGCTT
>JAAYRM010000202.1 GCA_012518745.1 Tissierellia bacterium | reverse complement strand
TGTTGGTATTTGTAGGGTATATAAATCATGAACTTACCAAGCAATCATTACTAAGTGCCTCTAATGATTATCAAAAGCATGAAGAATTGGAATTAGCTACAAAATTAGATGATGAGGATGATAAGGATTTGGTAGAGACCATATCCGAAAGCGAATCGGAAGAGGATATAGAGATAATAGATACGCAGAATGGGGAAGAGGTAGATGAAATACTATAGAAGACAAATAATGATATTGAGACGACTATAAGCAAGGAAGAGAGCATGATATCTAAAAATTATTTTATCGAGCAAAGATTATCAAGGGATAAACTCAGAGCTGGGTTAATAGATAGACTGAATGAAATTATAGATAATGACAATACTAATAGCGAGGTTAAGGCTGAAGCGCAGAAAAGGATAATGAGGATTGGGGATGCTTCGGAGAAAGAGCTGATAATTGAGGGATTGTCAAAATCCAAGGGGTTTAAAGAAGTATTAGTTTTTTTGACCGACGAAAGTGCAAAGATCATCGTATTAAAGGATGAGCTGACACAACAGGATACGGTGAAGATTCTAGATATTGTTATGGGTGAAACCGATTTAGAACCTTCCAATATAAAGATAATGAAAAAAAATTAGGTATTATTGTAAAAAGAGGTTTATTTTGATATAATAACCATAAGAAGTTTGCTTATACGTAGGAGGTGTTCAATATGTCCGATTTTTTAAATAATGGCGATATGAAATATGGAACGGTTAAGATAGCAAATGAGGTTGTGGCTATTATAGCTGGTTTAGCAGCTACTGAAATAGATGGGGTTGCCGGAATGAGTGGCGGGATTACCGGCGATATTACTAAAATCCTTGGCATGAAAAACCTTTCAAAGGGCGTAAAGGTGGAAGTTGATGAGAACGAGGCATCCATAGATATATTTGTTACAATGAAATACGGTTCTAGAATAAATGAGACCGCCGAGGCCGTTCAGAAAAATGTTAAGAATACCATTGAGACCATGACGGGCCTTGATGTTGTTGGAATCAATGTTAACGTACAGGGTGTGGTTATTCCCGACGAGCCTGAAATAGAAGATAAGCCAAATGTACATTAGTATTTACCCTCTGCTAGTCAGGGGGTAATTTTAAATACCTTAAAACAAGATTTATATAGCAATTGTAATAGGTTATGGACAGGGATATGGGAGGTTTGAAATGGGAAGAAAACATGCGAGGGAATCGGCGATGAAGCTATTATATCAAATGGAAATAAATTCAGATTTTTCCACCAATGCTATAGAAGTATTCTATGCCCATAATAAATTTAATCAGGGTGAAAAACTCTATATCGATGAGGCGATAGGGACTATAATTGAAAACTTAAAGGTGATAGATGGCCATATAGATAGCTATATAGATGGTTGGCAATTGAATAGACTTGCGAAGGTGGATCTATCGGTGCTTAGAATTGCTACATATGAGATGCTCTACAGGGATGATATTCCCATTCAGGTATCCATAAATGAGGCGATTGAGATAGCCAAAAAGTACAGCACAGATGAAGCCTCTGGATTTATAAACGGAATTCTGGGTAGTCTTGTGAGGGAAAGGGATCGAGATGGATAGGTACTATATTGGCATAGATACATCTGCATATACGACTTCATTGGCTATTATAGACGATCGGGATACCATAATTGCGGATTTAAGGATCGGGTTAACGGTTGGAGAGGGTAAAAGGGGCCTAAGACAACAGGAGGCTATATTCCAACATATGAAAAACTTACCAATCCTGGTTGAAAACATGGTTGAAGAGGTTGATGTATCAGAAATAGAGGTTGTCTCCTGTAGCAGTAGACCTAGGACCATAAAGGGATCATATATGCCAGTATTTATGGTTGGCAGTGGACAGGCCTTGGTTCTATCCAAGATACTCGGTTGTAAATATGAGGAGTTTAGCCATCAGGAGGGGCATATTGGGGCTGGAATGCTCAATA
>JAAYRM010000201.1 GCA_012518745.1 Tissierellia bacterium | reverse complement strand
GTCTTTTCTATTTCCCCTTGTAATATTTTATGCCTATATTTAGTACACCAAACTATATGATACTGTATGGTATAAACATATCCTCTCCCATAAGAAATTTTACCCATACGTCACCTTCCCTTTAGTTGTATTGTAACATATGTAACGGTGATATTCTAGCTATGTCAGGAAGCTTGATGTAGCTTTAATGCAACATATACCGCCACTAACTCATGACTAAAATCACGAGAATGCGTGGCGGATCTTCAATTCCCTTATTGCATTTTTTATAGCAGTCTTGATTATGAGATAGAGGCTAATCTATATATATTTTACATGTCCCTTTTAAAGACCTAATCAATCTACATTACTAGAGATCTTCAATTATCTCAGCTATATTATCCACCAAGGTTGCCCAAGAAAGCTTTTTTATGCCTTCCCTTGCATCTATAGGGTGAGTCTTCCCATCCCTTACCTTGTCTATCTGCTTGAGCATAGCCGTCCTAAGATCCCTTCTAAATTTGGATAGATCTTCCCTCATCGGTTTATCTACATCATAGATCCTCGGCAATGGCACATATTCTATTATTCCAGACCTCCTTATATCTTCGCCCAAGAGTCTCATCAATGCCTCTATCTCCGTAGCAATTACGTATAATCCGGATGCTAAGGATTCCACCGCCATAAGGCCTAATCCCTCATAGAATGAGGGCATTAAAAATATATCCTTTTGCCGAAGTTCCTCACCTAGGGCTACCTGATCCTTCACATTATATACCCGAACGGAGGCATCATTCCCAATATACCCTTCCAATTTCTCCTTGTTCTCCCTATCCGGCATGCCTATTATATCTAGGGTAATATCATCTAGATCCAATTCCCTATATACATCTAATAGTTCATATATTCCCTTAGATGGATCTATTTTACCCGCATAAACCAATCGTACCTTCTGATCGAATTGTTTTTCGCCAGGGGGATAGAATATATCCTGATCAAAACCTCCTCCTATGGAGATTATTTTATCTTCCCCTATCGTTGTATATATCTCCCGTATCGCATCTGCCTGCTGATCCGAGGCCACGAATATCAAATCCAAATTTTCTAAACCATTAACATATCTATTATATAATTCCGGGTTCATCCTAGCTTGTCTTAGCTCCGTGTTATGAAATACCCCTACCACCTTTGTACCAGCAAATACATCCACCACCAACGATGATAGCATCCAAAGGTGATGGGTAAATATTATATCTGGCTTATAACTCCTTCTGATATCGAGTAATCTTGTTTTGAAGGCCTCAATCCATCTATCGATCATGTCCTCAGTCATGGCTGAATATAGGGTGTTATCATAGGGCATGATATCGCTCATCCCCACTATAGGAAAGGATAATTCATCCGTTTTAAATTCCACTGGATATATATCTTCCCGTTCCAGCCCATCCCATATGTAATCATCCTGTGTTCCGAAAACCGCCTTTTGCTGATAATCATATCTACGAAGATTTTTTATTAGATTGGTAAAATATACTCCTGAACCGGTTCTAGAAGGCAACTGTGCCAATACATGCAATAATTTCATACTTCCCCCTTATCTATATCTATGAGAATATTATACACCCATCATATTGATCCTAAAATCCGACTATATTTTTAGTTTATTACACATATTATATCAAATTGCCATTATATTTGCCATATTATTTTGGGAGCTAGCGTATGAGTAGCTATGATACAATAAACCCCCAAATTCAGTGGATTCCTTCATCCATAAATTTGGGGGTTTACTATTGTTGGTCCTATCCTAGGCAGATTTTACCCTAGTCTTGATGATATCGAAGCCCAATCTATTGATTGCCAATTCTATCTCCTCTATCTCCACCTTATCCTCATCGAAATTGAACCTTACCCTGCTCGAATTAAATAGTATCTTTATGGTATCTTGTTCGATACCCTCTAGTCCCTTCAATGCACCTTCGATTTTCTGTGTACACGATGGGCATGATAGATCCTCCAATTGCATTGTCGCTGCTTTCATCTTATAGTCTCCCTTCTTTTTTATTATATATTGATATTCCTTAAATCATAGCCTATAATCCTATTTTACCCAATATCATCCGATAAGGCTTTGATTTAAATCAATTTTTTACTTTTATTTGCCTAAATCATACCGCAATAGCCTCATACCATTCAATATAACGGCCAATATACTACCCTCATGCACCAACATACCTATGGACATATTCATCCAATCGCTGAACAGTACGCTAGTCAATAGAATAAATACTATACCTATTGCAATAAATATATTCTGCTTCATATTTCCAGCCGTAGCCTTTGTCAATCCCAATGCGTGCGGCAATCGTCCAAAGTCGGAATTCATCAACACAACATCCGATGTCTCAATGGCAACATCTGTACCTCCACCCATGGCTATCCCAATATCGGCTAATGCCAACGATGGGCTATCATTAACGCCATCGCCAACGAAGGCGACAATTTGACCCTTATCTTCTATCAACTTTCTGATATATTCGGACTTATCCTCGGGTAGCATGTTTCCATAAGCCTCGGTTAATCCAAGTTCCCGGCTAACCACATCGACGGTTCCCTGATTATCACCCGATAGCATAACCAAGTTCCGTACCCCTAGATCCTTCAACCTTTGTAGGTCTTCCTTAACACCTGGACGGATCTGATCTCGAACCCCCATCAAGATCTTTAATTCTCCATCAACTGAAGTTAGAACGAGCGAGTTGCCACCTTTTTCAAAACGGGTAACATCTGCTCTTGCCTTTTCGCTGAGTTGAACTTTCTCCCTTTCCATCAATGCAACATTGCCAACAGCTATTCTATGCCCATCTATGCTGGCTATGATTCCGCCTCCTTTTATCACTTCTGTGCCTTCAACTTTTCCAAATATAGTTTCCCCAATCTCCTCCAAGACCGCCTTTGCCAATGGATGGTCGGATTCCCTTTCGACGCTTGCAAGATATCCTAATGCCTTTTCAATATCATCCCCATAGTATTCCTTTTCCGCAACAGTTGGATTCCCCACGGTTAGCGTACCAGTTTTGTCAAATACCATTGTATCCAATCTGCTAAAATCACTAATTACCTCACTACCCTTTAATAGGACCCCATTTCGTGCTCCATT
>JAAYRM010000200.1 GCA_012518745.1 Tissierellia bacterium | reverse complement strand
CAACCTTTAAATTATGCTTACAGGTTACATATGCAATTTGAACTCCTCATGAAGGGCCGCGAGTGCCTTATTAGTATTTTCCTCTTCAATTAGACACCAGATTGTATTATGGGAATCTGAGCTTTGAAGAATTTTGATATTCTCCTTGGATAGTGCCCTCACAATTCTAGTCATGACCCCGGGAACACCTTGCATCCTATAACCTATTGTGCTAATCTTGCAACAATTATCGACTATTTTATATTCCAGTCCCTTTGCATCCAAGATATGCATGAGTTTCTCCTTATCGTCCTTGCCTACCGTAAAGATCTTATGATCCACCAAGAATGTAATTAAATCTAAGCTGATACGATGCAAGGCTATATCATGCATTAGACTATCTATGCTTTCCCTATCTTTGACTTCATCTAAGGGTATGCTGATTTGAACTCTGCCTTTTTTGTATGTTATAGCTGTAATTATGCGATTATTGAGCAATCTTTTCTCATTATCGATAAAGCTTCCAGTTAGACCTTCAATAGAGGTTCCTTTATTATCCCCAAAGGTATTCTTTATGACTATGGGAATATTAAATTGACGCGCCAGATCCACCGCCCTTGGATGAATGACTTTTGCACCATCCTCCGCCAATTGATATACTTCGGAATAACTCATTTTTTCCAATACCCTCGCATTGGGCACTATAGTAGGATCCGCCGTCATTATTCCATCGACGTCTGTAAATATCTCTACATAGTTAGAATTTAGCGCCTTGCCTATGGCCACTGCTGAAATATCGCTTCCCCCCCGACCCAATGTTGTAACCTCACCCTTCTGATTATATCCCTGAAAACCAGGCACTATAACTATTTTATTATCATTTAAATGTTTAAGGATATTCTTAGGTTTTATATCGATAATTTGAGCATCCCTAAACTTATCATTGGTTAAAATACCAGCCTGTTGGCCAGTTAAAACTGCGGGTTCATACCCCTTTTCGGCTAGATGCCCCGCTATTACTACAGATGATATGATTTCACCACATGACATAAGTAGATCCATTTCCTTATCGCCCACCGTCTCACGATCTACCAGATCCTGAAGAGTATCGGTAGCATAGGGATCCCCCTTACGTCCCATTGCAGACACCACAACGACTACATTATATCCATCCTTATACCTTTCAATGATCCTGCTTGCTACCATCTCTCTACCCTCTTTGGAAGATACGGAAGTTCCCCCAAATTTTTGAACTATTATTTTCATTGGCCTTCACCCCTAAATATTTTATCGATAGTATATTATACGTTTGATATGGATATGTTTATATTTCGACTATAACCATATCGTTTCCTATTTTTTTTATAGAGCCCCATGGTATTTCCTTGTATCCACTTTGCCCAAATATATTGAACTGAATTTTTTGCTCGGGAACTAATAGAGTTAAAAGTTTTCCACTCTTTGCATCGATAATGATATCGCAATCGGCGATAATACCAAGCCTCTCCCCATTATTTAAGTTTACCAATTCCTTTCCACCTAGATCATTAAGCATCATATTATTCCCTCCCAATCATAATCCCTTGTTAAATATTATGTGGAATAG
The DNA here is from genome assembly GCA_012518745.1 of Tissierellia bacterium. Classification (GTDB taxonomy): domain Bacteria; phylum Bacillota; class Clostridia; order Tissierellales; family Tepidimicrobiaceae; genus DUNJ01. Next base: position 53,549 of record JAAYRM010000200.1, on the reverse strand, counting down.
AATAATATATTCATTATCAGTTATGATAACATCTTATGTGATATTATATATAATCAATAACCAGTATGCCCAAATCCTCCATCTCCTCTTTCCGTTTCATCTAGATATTCTACTTGCTTCAATTGTATCGTCTCATACCTTATAATGATCAACTGGGCTATTCTGTCTCCTCTATCTATTATATAATCTTCTTCCCCTAGATTGATCAATATAACCCCTATCTCCCCTCTATAATCACTGTCTATAGTGCCCAATCCATTAGCTAGGGTTATTCCATGCTTTAGGGCTAGTCCACTTCTTGCCCTGACCTGGCCTTCATGACCATCAGGTATGGCTATGCGCAGACCAGTTGGAATCAATACCCTTTCCAGCGGCTTCAATACGATAGCCTGATCGATATTCGCGCGCAGATCTAAACCAGATGCCCCGGATGTTTTAGGGCTTGGAAGAGCAAATGAACTATTATTCACTACCTTTATCATCATCCTTTTCACCCCATCGTTTGATATCTATCCTATGATATATCTTATTCCATCAAATTGCCCACAGTTGTAATTTTATAATTTTCGGCAAATAGGTATTCGATTAATTCTGGCAAAGCCCTTACGGTCTCCTGCGTGGGATGCATCAATATAATAGCAGAATTATGTAGTTTGTTTATCACCCTATCTATTATTATATCCCTTGTTGCATCTTGCCGCCAATCTATAGTATCGATACTCCACATTATTATATCATAATTTAAATCCTTTGCGGCCTTGACTGTATTATCATTATATGCACCAGATGGAGGTGCAAAATAATTGGGTTGGATTTCTAAGATGTTTTTTATAGCATTATGGGCTTTGATAATCTCTTCTTTGTTCTGCTCATAGCCCAGCTGATCATAATCTACATGTCTATATCCGTGATTCCCAATTTCATGGCCATGATCATACATGGCCTTTAACAATTCCGGACTTTTTTCTGCCCATCTGCCGGTCACAAAATAGGTTATCCTCACATCATATTTCTTAAACAATTGCAACATAGATGGGATATGTTCATCACCCCAATCCACGTTGCAAGCAAAGGTAACCACCTTTTTATCTATATTCCCCTTATAGTAGACATCGGTTCTAAAGGTTTCATCTATTTTGTTATAGATGGATATATATATAATGATCGAGATAATAATTAATATCGCAATCAATAGCATATATATCCCCTTCTTGTTTATAATGAATAGTTTCATTCTATCCCCCCAAATATCATCTATATATATATATATGTATATTCGGGCGAACGGTAAATATATTATATTTCAAATTTTACGTAAAAAAACATGAACCTTATCGGGTTCATGTTTTCCATTACCTATCCTCTCTTCTACTGTTCTTGTTATTAGATTTTTCCTTCTTGGGTAAAACTGCCTTTCTAGATAGGTTGATTCTATCTTGATCATCTATATCTATAACTTTCACCATCACCTCATCGCCTACGGACAGCACATCCCCTACTTTACCTATCCTTTCATGGGCGATATTCGAAATATGCACTAAACCCTCTTTGCCATTGATGATTTCAACAAATGCTCCAAAATTTACTACCCTTACTACCCTGCCCATATAGATATCACCGATCTCTACATCTTTCGTTATCTGTTCAATTAGTTCCATAGCCTTTTGTCCACTTTCAGAACTTTCAGCGGCAATCGATACCTTGCCATCGTCATCTATATCTATCTTTACACCTGTTTCATCTATTATCTTATTGATCATCTTGCCACCTGGTCCTATGATATCCCTTATCTTATCCGTTTCTACCTGCATTGTAAATATTCTTGGAGCATAGGGTGATAATTCTTTTCTTGGGCTGGATATAGCCTCATTCATCTTATCCAATATAGCTAGCCTATCTTCCCTAGCTCTACTTAATGCTTCCTTAAGTATAGGTCTATCAATCCCCGATATTTTAATATCCATTTGAATTGCCGTTATACCCTTTCTGGTACCGGCCACCTTTAGATCCATATCCCCGAGATGATCTTCCATACCGAGGATATCTGTTAATATAACTGTCTTATCCCCGGATTTTATAAGACCCATTGCTATTCCCGCCACTGGAGATTTTATGGGTACACCTGCATCTAATAATGCCAAGGTGCTGCCACATACGCTTGCCTGTGAGCTGGAGCCATTAGAACTCAACACTTCGGATACCAATCTTATAGTATATGGGAACTCCTCTTCTGACGGTAGAACTGGTTCAAGCGCTCTTTCGGCCAACGCACCATGCCCTATTTCACGCCTACCTGGCCCCCTCATAAACCTAGTATCCCCTACACTATATGGGGGGAAATTATAATGATGCATATACCTTTTAAATTCATCTTCAGTTATCCCATCTATAATTTGAACATCGCTAGATGCTCCTAGCGTTGCCACAGTCAATACCTGTGTCTGCCCCCTAGTAAATAGGGCTGAACCATGCGCCCTAGGAAGCAATGCTATATCACAGCTTATAGGCCGTATTTCATCCATCTTCCTATTGTCGGGCCTTATACCTTTCTTTAAAATCAATTCCCTAACTTCCTCTTTGATTATAGCATCTACTACTTCTTCAATATCACCCTGCTGTTCCGGATACTCCTCCGCAAAGTTTTCTAGTGTTTCTTCTTTTATGCTCTGAATATTTTCCTCTCGCTCCTGTTTATCAATAGTTTGTATTGCCGTCACCAGACCTTCAGTTGCAAATTCCCTTACGGCTCCTTCTAGCTCTGTATCCGGTTTGAATACCATGTATTCCTGTTTGGGTTTCCCTATATCCTTCGAAATATTATTTATAAAGCTGCATAGCCCCTTTATATAATCATGGGCGAACAATATTCCCTCTAGTACCTTGTCTTCACCAACCTCATTAGCCTCAGCCTCTACCATCGTGATAGCATCCTCAGTTCCAGCCACCACCAAATGCAGATCCGATTTTTCCCGCTGCTCACAATCCGGATTTATAACAAAATCGCCATCTACCAATCCTACCAAAACAGCAGCTGTAGGCCCTTGAAATGGGATGTCAGATATAGATAATGATATAGATGATCCTATCATCGCCACTATATCAGGTGTATAGTTCTGATCTACCGATAGTACAGTCGCTATAATCTGTACATCATTTCTATATCCATCGGGGAATAGCGGCCTTATAGGTCTATCTATTAATCTGGCGGTTAATATAGCCTTTTCGCTAGGTCTGCCCTCCCTCTTGATAAACCCTCCCGGTATCTTTCCAACCGAGTATAGCCTTTCCTCAAAATCAACGCTTAGGGGAAAAAAGTCTATTCCCTCCCTTGGTTCCTTAGATGCTGTAGCGGTTACCAATACAACTGTATCCCCATATTGTATCAAACAGGACCCTCCGGCCTGCTCTGCTACCTTCCCCGCGGTAACATAGATCGGTTTCCCATCCAAATCATATTCGTATTTCTTTTCCATGTCCTACCTCCTCTTATATAGTAATGCCCATAATAGTATTGTCATCATCTGTTCAATAAATAAAACCATTTAATAAATTAATAGAGCGGGAAATATCCCCGCTCTTATTAGCCCCTGAGTCCAAGTTTTTCGATTAGAACCCTATATCTCCCAATATCCTTGTTTTCTAAATATCTCAATAATCCTCTTCTTTGGCCTATCATCTTAAATAGACCCCTTCTGGAATGATGATCCTTTTTATGTGTCTTGAGATGATCGGTCAAGTAATTGATTCGATGGGTTAATATAGCGATCTGCACCTCCGGCGATCCTGTATCCCCTTCGTGTATCTTGTATTCATCGATAATTTGAAACTTCTGTTCCTTGCTTAAAGTCATTTAAACATCCTCCTCATTATAATCAATTCGCCATCAGCTAAGTAAATCGCCGAGGAAACGATGAACATAGCCGACGGTAGTTTCATATTGACAATATCATACTTCCTCGATATTATCAATGTTTTTGTATGCCACCTGTGAAATGGACTCAATATCATGCTCTATCTGCCTTTTTAGATCTTCAACTGTATTAAATCTTATATTTTCCCTAATAAAATCGATCAGTTCTACCTGAATTCCTTCATCGTATATATATTGATCAAAATCTAATATATGAGTTTCTATTTTGAATTCGTCATCATCAAACGTGGGATTGGCGCCTATACTGGTAATGCAGGGGTAACCTCTGCCCCCAATGATCGCATATGTCTTATAGACTCCCGACTTCGGTATCACATAATTATAGCTTAATTTCATATTAGCCGTAGGAAATCCAAGGCCCGTACCTCTATTTTGTCCAGCTATCACCCTTCCCTCTATCATATAGTTGCGACCTAGAAACCGATTTGCCTTTCTTATATTGCCATCCCTGATCAATCCTCGTATTGTCGTACTACTGATAACTTCACCATCCGCGATTATTGGTTCTATAATATCAATAGATAATCCCTTCTGCAATCCAATCTGTTTAAGATAGCTACTATCCCCCGAGGCCTTATACCCAAATTTATAATCAAATCCTACGGTTATAAATTGTGAGTTTAGTTTATCAATAATTATATCCTCAATAAATTCCTTGCCAGTTAATCTCATTATATTCCTATCAAATTTCATCGTATATACAATATCTACACCTAACCCCTCGATAATTTTAAGCTTCTGCTCATTGGAGGTTAAGATGTTGAACTTCTCTATATTATTGTTCCCCAGTATATCCCTGGTATGATTTTTAAATAGCAGGATTGAGCTCCTAAGATTCCTTCTTTTAGCACTTCGAACCATATTGGTTATCAGGTGTTTGTGTCCCTTATGGATTCCATCGAAGTTTCCTAATGCTACTGCGGTCTTATATTTTCGTTCCGTATAATTATTCAAATCTATAATCTTCATATGTATCACCCTATATAAGGACTTTATCCATTTTTAAATAAGATTTCATATTTTCTTCGAGTATTCGTCCAATTCCAATAAAGCTACCATTACAATATACCCTCAATGGTATATTTATATCGTAATCCTTGGCATCCTGTTCTTGTAAATATATGATAGCACCATTAACTAATCTACGATAAAAACCATCATCTATTCTAATAGCATTTAAATGAGTCAATCCTGTATCCATGGGATGAACGGTTTTTTTAAGTTCCCTTTTATCTAGATCCATTAGATATTCTAAACTATGGCTCTCGGCTATTTGAAAATTACCTACCCCCGTTCTCATCAAATAGCTCATATATCCATATGTACCTAGAAACTCCCCTATATCGTCACATAATGTTCTTATGTAAGTACCCTTGGAACATCTAGTATAAAATATGATCTTCTCTGCTTCTATTATATTCAATACCTTTAATTCATATATTTCTACTTCCCTGGGTTTTCTTTCAATTGTGCCACCTTTCCTGGCTATTTCATATAGTTTTTTCCCCCTATGCTTTAATGCAGAATACATAGGAGGCACCTGATCAATTTTCCCCTTGAAGCTATCGAAAGCCCTATAAATTTCATCAATGCTAACCCTCTTGGATGATCGACTTAGCACCTTGCCCAATTCATCCTGTGTATCCGTTGCTAATCCAAGGCGTATCTCGCCAACATATTCTTTGTCTAGATCTAATAGGTATTCACTTATCCTCGTAGCCCTTCCTATGCAGAGCACCAATACCCCTGTTGCATTTGGATCTAAGGTTCCAGTATGTCCAATTCTTTTGATTCCAAATATTCGTCTTGCTATATCTACCACATCGTGGGAAGTTATGCCCTTAGGCTTAAATACATTGAGAATTCCATTCATATCCATCACCTGAATATAGTCTTTATTTCATCCAATATCAGTTTCTTAGCATGGTCAATATCATCATAGATAGTGCAGCCGGCCGCCCGCAAGTGACCTCCGCCACCAAATTTATTGCATATCCTAGAAACATCTATCCTCATCTTGCTCCTCATACTGACCTTGGTTTCCCCCCTGGCAATCTCTTTTAATAAGCAGGCTACCTCTACGGTATCAATTCCTCTTATAAAGGATATTATCCCCTCTGTATCCTCCAGCTTTGCATTGTTGATATCCAGCATATCTTGGGTAATGGCAGTCACAGCTACCTCACCATCCGCAAACATTTCCAACCCACTTAATGAATCTAGGAACAGGTTCGTCCTCTCTATACTTCTATTCTGATATAGATTGGTATTGATAGAATTAATATCTATACCCATTTTCAACAATTCAGACGCAATAAGATGTGTTTTATGGGAAGTATTGCTATACATAAACCTCCCTGTATCGGTGCTTATTGCAGTATATAGACATGTCGCTATATCCGTATCAAATCCGATCTCCATCCTTTTTATAAGGTCATATACCAATTCACCCGTCGCAGCCGATTCCGCTATGATATTGATATCCCCAAAATTATCATTCGTTATATGATGATCTATATTTATCAGATGCCTCGCCCTTAATGCCAACGCCTTACCCGGGCCCAATCTATCTATATCTGCGCAATCTAAGGCTATGAACAGATCCAATTCCCCATTTTGCCATTCCCCGATCAATTCGATGCCAGGAAGAAATTTATAGTCTGCGGGAATATCATCTACTTTCAATACCCTTATGCCATCTTTGATCTTTGTTAATGCTATCGCTAGGGCCAATGCAGAACCAATGCTATCCCCATCCGGTTGTACATGGGAAGCTATCAATATATTATCGGATTTGCCAATCAATTGAATCGCATCTGCCATAAGATCATCTATATTATCCATCAGTTTTTCCCTTCTTCCTTGCGTCTTCCTCTGCCACTTTCTCTATCAATTTCGACATATATATACCCTGCTCAATGGATTCATCTAAATGGAATATCAGATCGGGAATATATCTTAGATCTATCTCGTCGGCTATTTCCTTCCTGATAAACCCCTTCGCATTTCTTAGGCCTTTTAATGTGTCTTCCTTGGCCTTTTCATCCCCCAATACGCTGATATAGACGTTTGCATAGCCCAAATCTCTGGTTATATCTACCTTTGTGACGCTTGTCATCGAATTAATCCTGGGATCCTTAAGCCCCGTTGTCAATAATTCCGAAATCTTCCTTTTAACCTCTTCCGAAATACGATTAATTCTCTTAATATTCATCAAGACCCACCTCTTATCTTTCTACCTCTTTAAATATATAAGCCTCTAAAATATCACCATTCTTAATATCGTTATAGTTTTCCAATCCTAAGCCACCCTCATATCCAGTGGATACTTCCCTCACATCATCCTTAAATCTTCTTAATGATGATACATCCCCTTCGAATATAACGACATTGTTCCTCAATAGCCTTATGCTGCTATTACGCGTGATTTTGCCCTGCTGAACATATATCCCTGCCACCGTGCCCACATTGGGAACCTTGAAGGTATCCCTAACCTCAGCCCTACCAATAACTTGCTCTACATACTCCGGTTCTAGCATCCCCTTTATGGCCGATTTGATATCCTCTATCGCCTCATATATGACCCTATAGGTTCTCACGTCGACATTCTGTTCTTCAGCTATATCTAAGGCATTTAGAGTCGGTCTTACATTGAATCCAATAATTATTGCATTCGAAGCAGCTGCCAGCATTATATCGCTTTCGGTTATTCCGCCAACACCACCATGGATGATATTAACCCTTACCTCATCATCTTCCAATTGCTCGATGGATTGCCTAATGGCATCTATAGTTCCCCTTACATCCGTCTTTATAATTATATTAAGATCGGCTATTTCACCCGACTTAATCTTCTCAAATAGATCATCCAATGATACTTGCTGTGATGTGCGTAGTTCCTCTTCCCTAAGTGTTTGTTTTTTCTTCTCAGCATAGGTTCTAGCAGTTTTCTCATCATCTACAACATATATGATATCGCCGGCATCCGGTACTTCCGATAAACCCAATATAATTGCCGGAACAGAGGGATTGGCTTTTTTAATTGCGTTCCCCTTATCATCGAACATTGCCCTTACCCTTCCATAGGCACTACCACAAACTATCATCTCACCAACATTTAAGGTACCTTTTTGTACCAGGACCGTTGCAACGGGACCCCTACCTCTATCTAGTTGAGCCTCAACCACTGTACATACAGCATTTCGATCGGGATTAGCCTTGAGCTCTTGTAATTCAGCAACTAGCAGAATCATCTCTAGCAACCCATCGATACCTTCCCCTTTCAAGGCTGACACGGGCACAATAACCGTATCTCCACCCCAATCCTCTGGTACCAACCCATATTCGGTCAGTTCCTGCTTTATTCTTTCTATATTAGCATCTGGCATATCTATTTTATTAATTGCAACGATAATTGGAACCCCGGCTGCCTTAGCATGATCAATCGCTTCTACGGTCTGTGGCATTACACCATCATCAGCTGCTACTACCAATATGGCTATATCGGTAACTTGCGTACCCCTTGCCCTCATAGATGTAAAAGCCTCATGACCTGGGGTGTCCAAAAATACCACCTTATTCCCCTCAACATCTACAACAGAGGCCCCTATATGTTGGGTAATTCCACCCGCCTCTTTTTCAGTTACATTCGTTTCCCTGATAGCATCCAGCAAAGAAGTTTTACCATGGTCCACATGTCCCATTACGGTAACCACAGGTGGCCTTGACTTCAAATCCTCCGGGGCATCCTCAAAATCCAGATCGAATTCATCTTTGACCTCATCTTCGGGCTCGATTTCAACCGAAGTTATCTCAAAGCCAAATTCTTCACCCACAATGCTAGCCGTCTCAAAATCGATAAATTGATTTTGATTAGCCATAACCCCTAATCCTATCAATGTTGTAATCACTTCCGTAGGGCTTACGGCCATCTTTTCAGCTAAATCACTGACTATTATAGTATCCTCTATCTTTAACGGCTTATTCTCCGCGTTTCCATTACTATTCTTTACGATATCCTTTTCTCTAGTTTCTATATGCCTAACCTCCGTATCCTCATTACCATCGTCCACTCCAGCTTCTTGATCTTCATCTATAATCTGCTTTATCGTTTCGGCTTCACCCTTATCCAATGTGCTCATATGGCTATTTACATCAACATCTAGTTCCTTCATCCTCGCTATAAGATCTCTGCTAGCCATATTCAATTCTTTAGCTAGTTTGTACACCCTTATTTTGGTCAAACCATACACCCCCAATATTTTTACAGGTAATTATCAATCTCTCATTCTAATCATCCTCTATTATATCTCTAATTTTATCATACAACTCATCCGGTATATCAGCCTTTAGGGCCCTGGAGAGCTGTTGATTTTTTTCTATCCTATCTAAACAATTATGTGTAGGACAAATATAGGCACCTCTTCCGTTCATCTTGCCAACCCTATCTATATCTATATGGCCCTCTTTACTCCTCACTACTCTGAGCAGTTCTTGCTTTGCCTTCCTTTCATAGCATGCAATACATTTCCTCAAGGGTGTTTTCCTCTTCCTCATTTCATCATCACCTCTTATTCCTCCAAATTCTCAGCATATTGACTTTCACTTTTAATGTCTATCTTCCATGCAGTCAATTTGGCGGCCAACCTCGCATTCTGACCCTCTTTGCCAATTGCCAATGATAGCTGATAATCCGGTACAACCACTAGGGCTGATTTTTCTTTTTCGCAAACCTCAACCTTAATCACCTTTGATGGACTTAAACTATTGGCAATAAATTCTCCTATATCCTTACTCCAAATAACTATGTCTATCTTTTCACCATTCAATTCCTCTACTATGGCTTTTACCCTGCTCCCCTTAAATCCCACACATGCACCCACCGGATCTACATTGGGATCCCTGGAATGAACAGCAATTTTGGTTCTTGACCCAGCCTCCCTCGATATAGCATAGATATCTACTATGCCCTCGTGGGTTTCCGGCACCTCCAATTCGAATAATCTTTTGACTACACCGGGATGTGACCTAGATAATATAATCTGTGGCCCTTTAGTTGTCTTCTTTACCTCCAGTATGAAGAGTTTTATCCTATCACCTTGCTTATATGTTTCCCCCTCTATTTGCTCTGTATAGGGTAAGATTCCCTCCGTTTTACCAAGGTCGATATAAACATTATTGTTGCTTTGTCTTTGAACCGTACCGGTGATTATTTCATTCTCCCTATTTCTAAATTCATCAAATATTACATCCCTTTCGGCATCCTTGATTCTTTGAATTACAACCTGTTTCGCTGTCTGAGCTGCAATTCTACCAAAATCTTTGGGGGTTATCTCTATATTAGCGATATCGCCTAATTGATATTTTTCATCTATACCCTCGGCCTCTGCTACATCTATTTCCGTTAGATCATTCTCAACCTCTTCTACCACCATTTTTTTGGCATATACCTTTACCTCTCCTGTGTCCTTATCTATTTCAATTTCAACATTCTGTGATGATCCAAAATTTTTCCTTTAGCTTGAAATAAGAGCAGATTCCAGGGCATCCAATATAACATCCTTAGGTACCCCTTTTTCCCTTTCTATATCATCAAGGGCCTCTATAAACTCCACATTCATTCACTACACCCTCCTTATAGCTCAATAGATAATTTAATATTTGCGATAATATCCCTATTTATTTCCTTTGCCCCTGATGCATCATCTGCGATAATTACATGCTCATCCGAAAATCCTACCAATTTACCTATATACCTCTTTTTCCCGTCCAGCTGCTTATATAGGCTGATTTCTATTTGCTCCCCCTTATTCCTAGCCAAATCCCTGTCCGTCTCTAAAGGTCTATCCAAGCCAGGAGACGAGACCTCTAGATAATAACTATCCTCTATAAGGTCCAGTTCATCTAATTTGGCCCCTACCTGTTCGCTTACTACTTGGCAATCATCTATACTAATTCCCCCGAGTTTGCCTATATAGAATCGTAGAAAATATCTATTGTTTTCTCTAACATATTCTAAATCCACTAAATCATATCCTAATCCCTCAACTATAGGTTTGCAGTGCTCCCCAACGATTTTAAGTACATTTCTTCTACTCAAGATACCACCCCCATAAAACTATATCTATTTTTTGTAATGAAGATAAAAATATACTACATAATCAGGCTCATTCCAAACAAATTAAGAGTGGGATAAGCCCACTCTCTTCCATATATCCATACATCCTGCTAATGTCAGTATAATTATATCATAACAGGCAAAAAAATCAAAGGTTAAAAATACTCATTTGATTACTCTCCGGTAGATCCTCGAGACAATTGTGCTCCCTTAATGCTTCTAGGGCTGGGCGCGTTATTCTAGTCCTGGAGACCAGGTCCTCTATCGATATAAACTTGGATTTATTACGCTCTTCTACTATTTGCTTTGCCGCATTTTCCCCTAAACCGTCTAGGCTCTTGAATGGTGGTAATATACCATCATTCCCTATCAGAAATTTATCGCTATCGGATCTATATAGATCCACCCTTTCAAATTGGAAACCACGGGCATACATCTCCTCTACCACCTCTAGTACGGTTAATAGATTTCTTTCCTTCGCAGTTGCTTTATTGGATAGGTTCCTGAGCTCCCTCATCCTGCCCTTGACCGATTCATTACCCTGTAAAACTAAATTGGCATCGAAATCCTGGGCTTTTGTAGTAAAGTAAGTTGCATAAAAAGCTTCAGGGTGATGGACCTTAAAATAAGCTATTCTGAATGACATTGTCACATACGCAACCGCATGCGCCTTAGGAAACATATATTTTATCTTATTACAGGATTCTATATACCATTCCGGCACGCCGAAACTACGCATTTCCCTTTCATCATCTTCAGTCAGACCCCGTCCCCTTCGAACTCTTTCCATAATATTAAACGCAATCATCTCGTCAAGCCCGGAATATATTAAATACAGCATAATATCATCCCTCGTGGATATCACTTGGCTCAGTGTAGTTTTTCCACTTCGTACTAAATCCTGTGCATTATTTAGCCATACATCGGTACCATGGGATAGACCGCTAATCCTTACCAGATCCGCAAAGGTAGTCGGCTTCGTATCGATCAACATCTGCCTGACAAATTTAGTACCGAATTCAGGTATGCCTAATGTACCAACCCTTAAATCTATATCCCCTTCCCGAATATCCAAGGGTTCTATGCCGGTAAAAAGCTGCATGGTCTTTTCATCATCTAAGGGGATTTCCCCATAATTTACCCCGGTGATGCCCTCTAACATTCTAATCATTGTAGGTACATCATGACCTAGTATATCCAATTTTAGAATTCTTCCACTTATAGAATCATAATCAAAATGTGTGGTAATAACTCCTGCTTCTCGATCGTTAGCTGGATATTGTATTGGGGAAAAATCGTGTATATCCTTATCATCCGGCACAATCATCACCCCGCCGGGATGCTGACCTGACGTACGTTTTACTCCAGTACAACCCCGTACTAATCTATTAATTTCAGCTGGATGTACCATTATCTGGTTTTCATCGAGATACTTTCTTACGAAACCGAATGCAGTCTTATCAGCTATTGTACCTATAGTTCCTGCTCTAAATACATTGTCTACCCCAAATAATTGTTCGGTATATCTATGGGCCCTGGGTTGGTATTCCCCAGCAAAATTTAAATCTATATCCGGTTCCTTATCCCCCTCAAAACCCAAAAATACCTCGAATGGGATATCATGTCCATCCTTGTCCAATATAGTATGGCATTTAGGACATGCTTTGTCTGGAAGATCAATTCCCGATCCTATTGAACCATCTACAATAAACTCGCTATATTTGCAATTTGGACATATGTAATGGGGTACTAGGGGGTTTACCTCGGTAATTCCACTCATTGTAGCCACAAATGAGGAACCAACGGAGCCCCTCGAACCAACTAGATATCCATCTTCAATCGATTTCCATACCAATCTCTGAGCTATGATATACATTACTGCATATCCATTCTTTATAATTGAATCGAGTTCTTTATCGAGCCTTTCTTTAACGATCTTGGGCAATGGATCCCCGTATATCTCGATCGCCTTATCATATGTTATCCTTTGTAAATCCTCCTCTGCCCCCTCTATTACTGGTGGATATGTCCCAGCAGGTATCGGAACTATCCTCTCTATCTTATCTGAAATCATATTCGTATTCGTGATAACTATTTCCTCTGCTTTCTCCCTGCCTAGATATTCGAATTCTTCTAACATCTCCCCTGTGGTCTTAAAGAAGAGGGGGGGCTGATGTTCCGCATCTGAATACCTCTTGCCAAACATCAATATCTTTCTATATATATCGTCCTCAGGATCTAGAAAATGTACGTCCCCCGTGGCTATAACCTTTTTCTGAAATCTTTCACCAAGTCTAACGATATCCCTGTTTATTTCCCTCAGTTGTTCCTCATCGCGGAGCAAACCATCCCTTATGAGGTGCATATTATTAGCTATGGGCTGCACCTCTAGATAATCATAGAAATCGATTATATCCCCTATCGCATTCTCATCCCTATTTTCTAGAATTGCCCTATATAATTCACCGGATTCGCATGCACTCCCGATGATCAACCCCTCCCTATGTGCTCTTAGTAGGGATTTTGGAATCTTCGGCTGCCTATGAAAATAATTTAAATGCGATTCTGAAACCATCTTATACAGATTCTTAAGCCCTATGATGTTCTTTACCAGTATAATTACGTGAAATGCCCTATCCCTTGAAATATCTTTCCTACCGATCAATCTATTTATATGTTCCAGGTTATCTATATCATCATCCTTTAGGATATCTAGACATTTTAAAAAAATATTCGCTGTGGCCCTAGCATCATCTACGGCCCTGTGATGATTTATTAGGTCTACATCTAAATGCTTGGCAATTACATCTAGGCGATGCCTCTTCAGATGTGGAAACAATGATTTAGCTAATTCCAATGTATCTAAAACAGGATTTTCTATCTCTCTATCTATATTTGAAAGTTGTTTTCTTAAAAACCCCATATCAAATACAGCATTATGCGCTACTAGCACCGAATCCTGGATGAATTCATAAAAACTTGGTAATACATCGTGGATTTTAGGCTTATCCTCGACCATTGTATCCGTAATACCGGTAATATTTACTATCTTCAGGGGAATTGGTCTTCCCGGATTAATCAATTGACTAAATTCATCCACGATTACCCCATCTTCAATCTTCACAGCACCTATTTCAATTATCATATCGTTCATAGGTGAAAGTCCGGTAGTCTCTAAATCGAAGACAACGTACCTCTCTCCATATCGTTCAACATTGCAGTTATATACGATCCTTCTCTCATCATCGACTAGGTACCCCTCCATGCCATATATGACCTTTATGTCAAAGTCATTTCCCGCACGCATAGCTTCCGGAAATCCCTGCACAACCCCATGATCTGTTATGGCTATGGCATTATGATTCCATTTTTTTGCCCTTTTTATTAATTCCCTGCAGCTGATAACCCCATCCATGGAACTCATCTGCGTATGGGCATGAAGTTCTACTCGTTTTATATCCTTCGAATCCATCCTTATATGCTTTTCCAATACATTTAAAGATTTCATCATAAGAACCAGAAATTTAGAATAATTATCATATATAATATTTCCAGATACCTTTACATAGGAACCATCCCTGACGTTTAACTGAAATTTTTTAAACTGGTTTTGAGTTAAAAATACCTTTACGGTTATGGAATCGGTTAGGTCCGTTATGTTGAAGATTACCAGCTTTCTATTACCTTTGATATCCCGAACATCCATTTCAAATACTTCCCCGCAGATTGTAGCCATACCAGTATCCATATCGATCGTATTTATACTGATGGGTGCCTCTGCTATCCTATCGCCCAAGACATAATGCCTTCCTATTGCATTCCGATCCCCACCGGCGCCATTTCCATTACCATTGATATCATTTAATACATCCGTTGATAATTTCTTTTCCTCTTTATTCTTCCGCTTGATGATACTATCATCATTATCTATAATCTTCGAATCATCTAGATATACGGTGAGTTCCATACCCAGTTCATCCCTTATCTTATCCTGAATTCTGTTCTCCATTTTATTGGTTGTAAGTATATGATGTATTACATCACTATGCACAGAGATAAGGAGGGTATTATCTGCTAACTCCCACTCTAAATCTTCAATCCACGAGATACTGGAAGGAATCTCCTTTCCAATAAAATATACTATATTATCCCAATATTCCTTTATAGTATCTAAAGGCTGACCAGGTAGTCTATATCTAATTCTAGTCCTAACCTGCCAATCCCTAAACCTATTGCCAATTACGGCCTCTAATTCCTCTAACACCTCTTCCCGTACTATTGCTTCCGAAGCTAGGAGTATATGAAGTGCCTTATCATTATTGGTTATATGGACACCTTCCACGGATATGGTATCTATATCTAAATTGATTTCTATATCATTTCTTTCAAATATAGCAAGTAACTTATCGGCTGATTCACTCATTCTCCACTATGCCTCCAATCCAATTACCTTTGCTACTCTATGGATTCCAATGATTATATAATTTAGATAGGGCAATTAAAGGGTTTTGATCTCCCGTAATAGCTCATCTATCAACAGTTCTTCCTTTACCTTCTTAATGACCCTTCCCCTTTTAAATATTAATCCTTCTCCCTGTCCTCCAGCTATACCTATATCAGCCTCCCTTGCTTCCCCAGGCCCATTAACGGGACATCCCATAATGGCCACCTTTAGAGGCTTTTCAATCCTTCCCAATTCCTTCTCCACCTTTTCGACCAATCCTATAAGATCAACTTCTGTCCTACCGCATGTGGGACAGGAAATTATTTCAATACCCTCATCTAGAAGATCTAGGGATCTTAAAATTTCCCGCCCAACTCTTATCTCCTCCACCGGATCTCCGGTCAATGATATCCGAATGGTATCTCCTATCCCCATAGACAATAATGTACCAATACCCACAGCGGATTTAACCGTCCCACGCCACACAGGTCCAGCCTCGGTAACCCCTAGATGCAATGGATATTCTACTTTTTCAGATATTTTTCTATAGGTCTGTATAGTTAAAGGTACATTGCTGGCCTTAAGGGATATTTTAATATCCGTGAAATCTAAATCCTCTAGAATTCTAACATGTTCTAGGGCACTATAGACCATGGAGTTAGCATTTACGCCGCCATACTTCTCTAAATGCTTTTTGTTTATAGATCCAGAATTCACCCCTATACGTATAGGTATCTGCCTATCCTGGCATATACTAACGACCTCCTTAACCCTAGTTTTTGAACCAATATTTCCAGGATTAAGCCTAAGGCAATCCGCTCCATTTTCTACAGCTGCTATAGCAAGCCTATAATCGTACTGAATATCAGCAATGAAGGGGATCATTATCTGCTCCTTAATGCGGCCTATCGCCTCAGCGTCTTCTAGATCCGTTACCGCTGCCCTGATAATATCGCATCCCGCTTCCTCTAACCGCTTTATCTGTTCAACGGTACCAGCTATATCGCTTGTTACCGTATTGGTCATGGACTGAACGCTAATTGGACTATCTCCACCTACTGGAACATTCCCTATCATTATAGTTTTTGTTTTATTTCTCATTATAAGATCACCCTTTAAATATATTGAACCTGATTATATCTGAATACGTAACAATTAACATCAACAATATCAATAAGACAAAACCAATAAAGTGTATAAAGCCCTCTTTCTCAGGATTAATAGCTTTTCCCCTTATCATTTCAATAATTAAAAATATAATTCTACTACCATCCAATGCGGGCAAAGGTAGTAGATTGAAAAAACCCAAATTCACGCTGATGAATCCCATCAGGTATAGCAAATTCACAATTCCATATTTAGCAGCCTCGCCTATAGTATATATCACACCCACGGGACCCGATAGGTCTCTTGTGCTCACCTGGCCCCTCAATGCCATCCTTAGAAATCCAAACATCATCTTTAGTACGGCTAGGGTCTGTTCAACCCCGCCTTTTATAGATAATAGAAACGATTTTTTCAATACGGGCTCAATGCCAATTATGGTTCTATCATCTTCCCCCTTTGTAGGTTGCAAAGAGTAATCCAATTCCTTCTCATCGCGCATAATTGTTACCTTTAATTCCTTATCCGGGCTAGCTGAATTTATTCTCTCAACGATGGAATCCCAATCATTAATGGGCTTATCATTGATCCTTACTATCGCATCTCCATTCTGAATGCCTATCCTCTCTGCTGGGGAATCCGGTTGAACATTCTGAATGGTGGTCGTAGGCATACCCAAGCTGAAAACTACTATGGAGAATACGATGATAGCTAATATGAAATTCATAATAGCACCGGCCGATATTACAGCTATTCTCGATAGTACTGGAACCCTGTTAAAGCTTCTAGGATCGCTAGAGCCTTCGTCCTCGCCCTCCATGCTTACATAGCCACCTATCGGCAATATCCTAATAGAATATTTGGTTTCCCCTCTTTCTTTTTGAAAGAATTTGGGACCCATTCCTATAGAGAATTCATTAACTTTAATACCCACAGTTTTTGCTACTATGAAATGTCCGAACTCATGGAATAATATCACTATCAAAAATACAAAAATTGCTGAAACTGCAGTTAGCAATTAAATCACCACCTATCCTTTACAATAAGAAAAAACTCGTATAATAATATACAAATGGGGCTGTAAATAGGATGCTATCGAATCTATCCAATATTCCCCCATGTCCCGGCATAATAAACCCAAAATCCTTTATTCCCGTTACCCTTTTGATTCTAGAAGCAGTTAGATCACCAAGCTGTGCTATAATTCCTCCCGTAATCGCCAATAATACTAATTTCCACAGATGAGATAGGCTAAAGTATCTGGCGAAGCCTAATGATAACAACACTGCCCCAAATATTCCCCCCAAAGAACCTTCAATGGTTTTATTCGGGCTTATTCGTGGGCATAGTTTATTTTTGCCAAATAGGGTGCCGAATATATATGCAAATGTATCCGTACCCCACGCATTTATATAGATTAACCATATATATATATTTCCATCTAGGTATATAATATGCCGCAGCAAAAAAGGTATGTAAAGGATTCCTAAAAAAGTTATAAGTATATCTACTGGAGTAATGTCCTTTTTAAAAAACAATCTGATAAATGATATTACCACCATAGCAATAAAAAAGATCAATCTAAGGTGTGCCCATTTAATTTCTAAAGGATTTAACAGAATGCCAATACAACTTAGATATCCTATATACTTTATAGGTTCAATTTTAATTTCATTCATCGCATTGTAGAATTCCCTCAGGCCTAAAATAGATAGGGCCATGGTAAAATATGATAGGGACATACCACCCTTTATCGTTATAGCTATTGTCAATAGCACTATCATAAATCCACTTATCGTTCTAGTTATTAAACCCTTCACCTAAAGTCCCCCAAACCTTCTATCTCTATTTTGATAATCAATAATAGCCGCGTACAGATATTCCTCGGTGAAATCCGGCCAATATATATTCGAGAACCAGAATTCAGTATATGCTATCTGATATAACATAAAATTGCTCACCCTTATTTCACCACTGGGTCTAATTAATAGATCCGGATCCGGCATATCCCCGGTATATAAATATCTTGCAATCAAATCTACGTCTATATCGTCCTCATCCACCTTGCCCAATTTTACATCCCTTACGATATCCTTTACACCTCGGACTATTTCATTCCTACCCCCATAGTTCAATCCAATATTCAATACCATCCCTGAATTAGCCCGAGTTTTTTCGATAGCTTTTTTTACCTCCACCCTAGGCAGCCTTGGCAAGGGGCCTATATCCCCCATAACCCTAATTTTAATATTGTTCTTATGTATCTTCCCCAATTCATTTTTTATATATAGAATTAAAATATTCATCAATATATCGATTTCTTTTTTAGGCCGTTTCCAATTCTCAGTAGAGAAAGCATATAGGGATAGATACTTTATACCAATTGCATTGGCAGCCTCGACTATGTCGACAACCCTTCTCATGCCCTCCTGATGGCCCGCAGACCTTGGTAGGGATCTATCCCTAGCCCATCTACCATTTCCATCCATTATTATAGCTACATGCCCTGGTAACCTCTGGAAATCTAATTTATCTCTCAACTCTAAAATCCTATCCTTACCCATTGTTTTATCCTCCATTGCTAAAATTCCCCTTCTATATAAGAAGGGGAACTCTTAAATTTCCAATAATTCTTCTTCTTTTTGGGCTGTTGCTTGATCGACCTTTTCTATATACCTATTGGTTATTTCCTGTATCTCATCTTCTGCTAATTTGCGCTCATCTTCACTGAGTTCCTTATCACGTTCCATCTGCTTTATAGCATTGTTGGAATCCCTTCTTATGTTCCTAATAGCAACCTTAGCATTTTCGGCATTTTTACCCACCAATCTAACCAGTTCCCTTCTTCTTTCCTCGGTCAATGATGGAATGGGTAATCTGATCAATTTCCCATCATTAGATGGATTCAGGCCTAGGTCTGATCTTAAAATTTCCTTTTCAATTTCCGGGATTAGATTAGCATCCCACGGTTGAATGACTAATAATCTAGCCTCAGGTGCAGAAACACTAGCAACCTGTTTTAATGGAGTTACGGCACCATAACATTGTACGTTAATCTGATCAAGCAAGGCTGGATTTGCCCTCCCCGCCCTTATGCTCTTTAATTCTTCTTGATATGAATTTATACTCTTCTGCATTCTCTTTTCGGTTTCTCCATAAATGTCTAAATACATGATTAACCCTCCTTTATATGAGTACCAATTTCTTTACCCAGCACCACGTCTATAATATTATTGGGTTCATCTATACCAAATACTATTATAGGCAAATCATTGTCCATACATAAAGAGGTTGCTGTAGAATCCATGATCTCCAATCCCATGTTTAGTATATCTATGTATTTCAGTGTATCGAATTTTTTAGCAGATGCATTTATATGTGGGTCGGAATCATAGACCCCATCAACCCCTTTTTTTGCTAATAATATAACCTCTGCTTCAATTTCGGCTGCCCTCAATGCTGCAGCTGTATCAGTGGAAAAATAGGGGTTTCCAGAGCCCGCAGCGAATATAACAACCCTACCTTTTTCCAAATGTCTTATTGCCTTTCTTCTTATATAAGGCTCGGCAATTTGCCGCATCTCTATAGCAGTCTGCACCCTCGTCCTTATATCTAATTTTTCCAACGCGTCCTGCAATGCCAATGCATTGATTACCGTTCCAAGCATCCCCATATAATCCGAAGTTGTCCTATCCATCTCCTTAGCGGTCCGTCCTCTCCAAAAATTACCGCCACCTACCACTATAGCTACCTCTATCCCCAAATTATGTATATCCTTAATCTCATTAGATAACCTAGAAACCACCTCGGCATTAATCCCATAAGCCCCATCTCCCGCCAAAGCCTCTCCACTTAGTTTTAATACCACCCTCGTAAAAATTGGTTCAGCCATATAGATCCTCCCTCAGTTAGATAAATAGCAAGAAATATTTTAACTAAATGGAGAACAGCCTTTGTTCTCCATTTAATTAAAGTTTTTTCATCTGTTCTGCTACCTCATCGGCAAAGTTTTCATTCCTCTTCTCCAATCCCTCGCCAACTTCAAATCTAGCAAATCTCCTGATCTTAATGTTTTCGCCTATTTTGGCTATCTTCTCATTTAATAGGTCCTGAACCCTAATATCCGGTTGCTTAATAAAGGGCTGCTCCAATAAGCATATCTGTTCATAAAACTTACCTAGTCTCCCCTCAACTATCTTTGAGGCTATATGTTCAGGTTTGCCTTCATTTACAACCTGATTCATCAGTATTTCCTTTTCCCTCTCGATTTCTTCTTCGGGCACATCCTCCCTACCCACATACTTTGGGTTCGAAGCCGCCACCTGCATGGCCATATCCTTAATGAATTCGTTAAACTCATCGGTTTTGGCTACAAAATCGGTTTCCGTATTTATTTCAACTAGGGCTCCTATTCTATTTCCATGTATATAGGATGCAACTGAGCCCTCCGCTGCTATTCTACTGGACTTTTTCGCAGCCTGCGATAAACCTTTCTCCCTTAATAAATCTATAGCCTTTTCCATATCACCCTCAGTTTCTACCAATGCGTTTCTGCAATCAAGCATACCGGCTCCAGTTCTTTCCCTTAGTTCCTTAATCTGTGCTGTACCTATGCTCATTTTTTCCCTCCTCTAGTTGTTAAAAATGGTAAGAGCATAGGGGATGTATATCCCCTTAAACCCTTACCCTCATCTGCTAATTTTCCATTTCTTTTGCTTCTTCTATCTCTTGGGCTTCTATTTTCTCTTCGGTTGCTTCAGGCATTTCTATCTCTTCCGCTTCCTCGTCTTGTTCTACTTCCTTGGGTTCCTCTATCTCTTCCATCTGTTCACCTTGCTTACCCTCAAGAACAGCGTCGGCTATAATTCCGGTTAATAGCTTAACCGCCCTAATTGCATCATCGTTTCCGGGTATTATATAGTCGATCTCGTCTGGATCGCAATTGGTATCGACTATGGCTATGACCGGGATTCCCAATATCCTAGCCTCATTCACCGCTATCCGTTCTTTTCTGGGATCTACTACGTACAGGGCATCAGGAGTTCCATCCATATCTTTGATACCACCTAAAAACTTCTCCAATCTTTCCCTTTCACGATTAAGGTCTATAACCTCTTTTTTAGGTAGTACATCGAATATACCCTCTTCTTCCATCTCTTCTAGTCTATGAAGCCTATCGATCCTCTTCTTGATAGTCTTATAGTTTGTCAACATGCCCCCAAGCCATCTCTGATTTACATAATGCATCCCGCATCTCTTGGCCTCGGTTTCGATCGATTCCTGCGCCTGTTTTTTCGTACCAACGAATAGGATTTTCCCTCCATCCGCTATTATATCCTTGACGAAATCATAGGCCACATCTACCATCTTTACCGTCTGTTGCAGGTCTATTATATAGATTCCGTTTCTTTCGGTAAATATATATTCGGCCATCTTGGGATTCCATCTTCTAGTTTGGTGCCCAAAATGCACCCCAGCCTCTAAAAGAGCCTTCATAGTAACAATTGACATATTAAATTCACCTCCAAGTTTTATTCCTCCATCCTCTTCATCCATATAAGGAACCTTTAAATGCTAAGGCACTCCCTTAAATGTCGGAGGACGTGCGTAATCCCTTTAGTAGTATAACATATAGAATATGTTTAATCAATGGTTTTATGACCTACGATCACCCCAGATTTTGATTATTATTTCCACCTCACGTATACCCCTATTCACCTTTTTAGCAATCTCTTCATTACTCAAACCTATTTTGCTCAGGGATATAATATCATCATACAATGCCTGCTGGAGATCTGGAGATTCCCGATCGCTATCGATAAATATAGAACTCATATCCTGTTCCTCTCCCCCATCGTTTCGATCTGGTTCTATATCCATGATACTATTGTCTATATCTAGATTTTCAATCCTGTCCAAATTGCTTTCGGTTAGTTCATAAAAATCATTTAATATATCCCCCATGGCTATAGCATAATCCTTTATTTCACTGTGGATCAATTCGACTTCCCCATATATTTCTCTTTCATGCTGTAGGGTCCTTTTGATAAACAATAGCGATAACCCCATGATTATTATTCCAATAACGTTCAATAGAATTCCCACCATCTACATCCCCACTTATATTTTAATATCTATGTTCGTGCCTGTCCTAGCCCTATATCTCTTCTTTCTTTTCTTATGTTGCCTCTTTTTTCTATCCCCGCCCCCACCCCGGTTCTGGGCATCATTTTTATCTCGATCCACTATTAGCCCTTCGCTTTTGGGGCTATCCCTAACCTTTTTCATATTATGATTAATCCTCTTATTCTGCTGTATAAATCCATCCCTGAGCTGCATCTGATATCTGGTATTTTCCTCATGCTTCATCCTTGCTATTTCCTGGGATTTGGAGATCATATTCGTATAATCAATCGGCCTTATAGACATGATATCACCTCTTAATAGGGCCCTACCTTTATACTACCTTCATCGCAATAGAATGTGCATCTCGTCATTTCATTTTTTACAAAATATATACTATTCCCGATTACAATCTTAACACCGGGATATATAATCCCTGAAACCTTAATTCTACCGCCACCTGATTTTTTCATACTTCTATTTATCGATTCCTCTTGTTGTATTAAACCATATATTTTTTTATCTAATTCCTTCTTTGTGTTTATGAGTCTATTATACATTCGTAACCGTTCCTCGTCGAGCCCATTGCTTTTCCTAAGCGCATCTAATATATCTATGGATTTTATTACCTTTCTGAGGCTGGTCCTAGCCTCTTCTATATCCTCTTTAATTTTATCTATTTCCGCCTTTAATGAATCCCTTAGTCCTATCTCCAATACCGTGGTCGTTGCCATACTGGACCCAATCGTCTTAGCTCTAATCTCTCCCCCTGCTCGACAGATCCCCCCCGCAATCAATCCTCTCTTGCCTATGAGAATTATATCCTCTCCGCTAACAACATAACTATGCATAATGGTTTCTGCAGTAATGTTCTTGGCCGATTGGATCTTTGCATTTTCAATGAATTTAGTTGTTATATTTCCCTCAGTATTAACTGCTAATCTATTATAACCCTGTATGCCCTGTTTTACCAATACGTCTCCCGTATTCTGTATACATCCCCCTTCTACCAGTCCCCTTACCTCAACATCCCCGCTGGCCTTAACATGATATCCATTCAAAACATTTCTATTTACAATTACGGCCCCGTTGAAATTGATATTACCTACCTCTTTATCAACACTGGATACCTCGAAAACCTTGGCCACTATGACCTTATTATCTCTCAACCTTACAAGCCCGCTCTCCCCTGCCACTAAGGATACGCCATCATCCAATAGGATTGTATTCTTCCCATATCTTAGGATGGGCTGCCTACCCTTTTTATAGGGTATCATCTCCCCGGTTACCCTGAAGCCATATTCACCTTTTTCGGGTGGTACTAACTGTGCTAGTTGCTCCCCTTTATCGACATTGTTTATGCCGCCCAATTCCCTATAATCTACCGTGCCATCCTCCAGTATTTTAGGGACTAGCTTTTTTTTAGGTTCAAAGAAATATTTTATATATCCATCCTTGCCATCGATGGGTTGTATACCATTTGCAATACATATTTTCTTATCATATACTGGATTCAATAGTGTAGATTTTAATAAATTTTCATCCAATCCCATTGTAAGAATACTTCTTATCTCCTTTATTATATCATCTACCTCAATATCCTCATGTTCATGATCATTCACCTGTTCATCAACCGTAGTATCCGATTGTTCATCATCTAATATCATAATAAAGGCTTTCATCCCATCCTGGGATATTTCTAACCTTATATTAGGGGAAATCTTATGCATGCTGCACCTCCTGATTAGGCTCCATATAAACTCTTAGTCAAACGATTTTTGATCTTTAAAATAGATTTACTATGGATTTGCGAGATTCTCGATTCCGATAAATCTATGATGTATCCAATTTCCTTATAGGTTAACTCTTCATAATAATAGAGCGATATTATTGTTTTTTCCTGTGGATTTAACATGTCAATGGCCTCAGCCAGGGACTCCTTTAATTCCTTCTTTTCAAGAGCTTTTTCCGGTGTAATAGGATTCTGTTCACTATCGATATTGTACTCCCCTTTGCTATGCAATAGGTTTTCTAGGGATACTATATTGAAATTGACCATGGAGGCTAGGGTCGATTCGAGTTCATCTAATGAAATGTTTAAAAATTTTGATAGTTCATCGTTATATGGTGCCCTTCCCAATTGATTTTCTAGAATTCCCATGGCTTCCTCAATCTCCTTGGACCTTCTCCTCAACGATCTAGGGATCCAATCCAACTTTCTTATATTATCGATAATCGTCCCCCTGATCCTAATCTGTGCATATGTTTCAAATTTGGTATTCTTATCCAAATCAAAACGTTTAATGCTATCTATCAGACCCATGATTCCGAATCCTAATAGATCTTCATATTCTATCTTGCCACCATAAAAGTTATACATCCTACCAGCAATTATCTTCACTAGATCAATATATTCCTCTATCAATTGTTGTCTTATATCCCTATCATCCGTCTGCGCATATCTATTCCATAATTTTTCTAGTTTCATCCTACATTTACCTCCCCATAGGATATTAGATAACCTTAATTCCATGACCGATAGTTCTTATAGATAGTGACCCATCCGTAGCATCTAATTCAATTGTCCTACCATAGTTGCCACCAGTATCCTCAGAAACGATCCGTATGTCCAATTCGTTTAGTTTTTTCTTAGTTGCTAATACGTTTCTTTCACCTATCTTTAATATATTATTATCCTTATTAAAGGTAAACATTTGGGCACCCCCGACAACTTTTGCTATTAGATTGCCCCTGAGGGCACCCTCCTGCACCATTCGCTCTATTAAAAGCTCGATCCCAGTATCTACAAACTTCGCCTTATTTGCATTATTCCTGATTTCCTTACTAGATGGGAGCATCAGATGAGCCAATCCGGCCACCTTATTCCGACTATCGTACAATGCTATACCTACACATGAGCCCAGCCCAAGGGTTGTCAATATTCCTGAATCCTTTATTACGTTTAAATCCGCCATGCCTACCTTAATTGTTTTCATGTTATACTACCCCTAGACTTGATAATATTTTTTCAAAAGAAGCCATATCCGGTATTAAAAACAAATTACCCTTGACACTATTATTGCCTTCCTCGAATGTGGTCTCTATTAATAATATTCGATCTGATATATAACCGAATTGAATAGCTGGAACACTCAATATCGCCCCCGCCATATCTATGGCTATAGAAGGGATGGATATGGATATAGTTAAACCCGTTAGACTGCTCAGAGAATTTGCATAGGATGAGGCTAAGATATTCCCTACTTCAGATAAGGCCGATACAGCCATATCGTCTAATTGGCTATTGTTATGTACCCTGTTCAATAACATATTGCTTAAGTTTACCGCAGATTCTAAATCCAATATGAACATAATATTGCCAGTTATATCTCCATTTAAATCTAGATATATTCCAACTACTAATTGCTCTTCCCCGCCCAACATACCTGCAACATCCTTGAATTGCAAAATTTTCACGATAGGTAAATTCATATCTATTCTCTTTGATAACATACTAGCCAATGCAGTAGCGGCGTTTCCGGAGCCAATATTACCTATCTCCCCTAATATATCTATCATCATAGAATTCAAATTTTGAACATCCATAGCTCTATTCCCCTCTAATATTCTAATACCTTAGGTAAGTTTAGCAGTATTATCAATCTATTATCAATTTTGCCCACGCCATTTAAAAATTCAATGCATCTGCCATTATTGGTATCGGGAGGTGGATCAATGCTATCCTTATCTATTTCTAGTACCTCCGATGAGGAATCAACTACAAGGCCTGCAATTATATCATCCACGGATGTTACTATTATCCTTGAATCCCGATTGTAATCCCCAGCATCTATATCAAGCCTCATGCCTAAATCTACCAGGGGAATTACCTCCCCTCTTAGATTTATTACCCCCATAACATACTTCGGGGCATTGGGAACCCTAGTAATCTCCTCAATTCTTTCTATTGATAGGACATTAGCTATGGGAATTCCATAATACTCCTCTTTTAATTTGAATATTACATATTTATTTTCCACTTCGGAAATCATATAATTCCCTCCTATATTATTGAATTCACATCCAATATTAATGATATATTCCCATTCCCCAAAATAGTAGCACCTGATAGATAATCTATATTGGATAGATATTTTCCTAAGGGCTTTATAACTATCTCTTGTTGGCCTATTAAATCATCTACTAACAATGCCGCCTGTTTTTCACCTTTCCTCGCTATGACTACCACACGTTCCTCCATCTCTTCCCCTTCATCCAACCCCAGAATCCGATTCAGCTTTATTATGGGTATGGTTCTACCCCGATATAGTATAACCTCTTGATCGTAGACGTTTTTGATATCTTCCTCAGTGGTTCTTATTATCTCCGTTATAGATCCCAATGGTATAGCATATATTTCATCATCTAGTTTCACTAAGAGGGCCTGTATTATTGCCAAGGTCAATGGCAGTCGTATGGTAAATTTAGTACCCCTGTACAATTGTGAATCCAATTCAATAGAGCCATTGATGGATTCAATTTTATTCTTAACTACATCAAGTCCTACTCCCCTGCCCGAAACACCTGAAACCTCATTAGCGGTACTAAAACCCGGTGTAAATAATAGCGAAATTGATTCCTCCCGCGTTAATAGCTCAGCCTCCTGTGCATCAATGATTCCCTTTTGTATGGCCTCTTCCTTGATTCTATCGCTATCTAAACCCCTCCCATCATCAATCGCCTCGATAATGACATGATTGCCATCTGCATAGGCATTCAATCCTATATTTCCTTTCTCAGATTTCCCATGTTTTATTCTTTCCTCTGGGTCTTCTATGCCATGATCTATAGAATTTCTAATTATATGGATTAGTGGTTCTCCTATTTCATCTATAACGGTTCTATCTACCTCGGTTTCCTTTCCAGTCATTTGGAGTTCAATCTTTTTTTCTAGTTCTCTGGATAGATCCCTTACCATACGGGGAAATCTATTAAAGACCCTCTCGATAGGTACCATCCTAACTTTCATAACAGCATCATGAATATTCGTGGTTATTCGTTCTAAGTACTCAATAGTTTCCCCCATCTTGTCCGTATCCGAGGATTGGCTCAATTCATCCATCCTGGTCTTAATTATTATTAATTCACTTACAAGGTTCATGAGGTTGTCCAATCTATCTATATCTACCCTAACGGTTTTCCCCACGATACCCCTATTATCGGTTGTTCTACTCTCCTTATCATCCCGTGATGACACCTTGCCCATGCCTCCGGAATCTATGGTCATATCATCTAGTTCCCCTATATTTGCCAATATGTCCTCTACGCATATCTCCTCCAAAGATATACTTTCGATTTCTGAAATAGCGTTTAGTTCATCCATAATCCTAGAATGATTTAGTTGTGAAATAAATATTATGGTAAACTTCAGATCAAATTTTTCGTCCTCAATATCCTCCACTGGCGGATTGGATGATATTATCTCACCCATATCGTCCAAGGCATTAAATATAATGAATGCCCTTGCAGCTTTGAGCATACAATTCGCATCTAATATGATATCGAGCCTATACGATGATAACCCCTCAATCCTTGCCTCATTCAATATCCTGAGGGTATATCCATCCATGCTGTCCAATTTGTCATGCAACTCATCATGTGTGCTATCGGGTTTAGTTTTGAAGGAAATTGATCTTAATCTATCTATTAAATCCTTATAATCCTCCTCACCTTCTCGCCCATTAGCCGCTATGAAATCGATAGCATGATCTAACGCATCGAAGGATTCAAATATGATGTCAATTGTATCCTCATCCAATACAATTAAATTACTCCTGATTCCGTGCAATACATTTTCCATCTCGTGGGTTAAATTGCTTATATCTTCAAATCCCATAGTCCCGGCCATCCCCTTCAGGGTATGGGCAACCCTAAATATCTCATTTACTATATCTATATTATCGATATCTCTTTCAAGCGCCAGCAGTGCTTCATTCATATCCTGCAGATGTTCCCTAGCATCTTCCACAAATATACCCATATATTGATTTAAATCTAAATCCATCGTTACACCCCCACTATATTCATTATTTCATTTGGAATATCCCCTAGTGCTACAATCTTATCTACATATCCCGTCTCTATTGCCAATTTGGGCATTCCAAAAATTGTAGATGATTCTTCATCTTGGGCCATGGTATAGCCATTCGATTTCTTGATCTCGATAATTCCTTTAGCCCCATCAGAACCCATGCCAGTCATGATAATTCCTACCTTATTCAGATTATCCAATCGGGCTACAGATTCCATGAGAATATCAACTGCAGGTCTTAAGCCTTTTATTGGTTTCTCCTTGTTGAGCCTTATGACGTATCCATTATCGGCATGCTCCACCCTCATATGGTAGCCCCCGGGTGCTATATAGCAATACCCCCTTTGTAGGACATCACCCTCTTCTCCTTCTTTCACCTCTATTTGCGATAATACATTTAACCTATCTGATAAAAACTTGGTAAAACCCGATGGCATATGTTGTACTATCACTATAGAGCCATTGATATTCCTAGGCAATAAGGGTAGTATATCCTGTAAGGCCTTAGGCCCCCCTGTGGATATTCCCAGGGCTATTATGTGATCAAATCCTCGGCTCATATAGCAATCCCCTCATCCTTCTTTAAAAAATAATAATTATTAATTTATGTATGGAAATCAAATCATTGATATCAAACCCTCTATCGATTATATAAGCTTTTTCTCTTTTAATAACCTTTCCTCCAGAAAAATGAACTTGATTATGCTATCCTTATCCATTTCATTTAATTTTATAAAACTAATACCCAGGCTATACTTGTAATTTGGGTTATCCGATTCGTCAACCCTCATGATCTGGCATCGATTATCTATTAAATGATCGCCAACTTTAAATCTGCACTTTACTACATCGCCAACTTCATGTTCTAGATTAGAATATAGGTTAAGTCCTGAACCACTAATATCCTTAGTCCTGCATTCCTCAACCTCAACCGTATTCCGAATAACGCTCTCCTTGGTTACGGGTATAGCGGTTTTAAATCGATAAAAGCCCCGCCGTTGATCTCGTCGAATATCGGATACCTTTTTAACTTTCAATTTATAGATATCCTCATAGCTACGCTCCAATATCTCCGCATCGAAGGTATATCTACCTTTATCCTCAACCATATAACTGATCTTGATCCTTTCGCCTTCATGCATCATGACTAAATTCTGCTTATATATGGGGCCGCTTATCACAAAGATCTCCCCAGCAATATCTAGTACCTGGCTAGCATAATATCTTCGTATATCCCGAGTCGACTTGGTTATTTCAATTCTAATTCCTATATCAGGAGTTTCCTTCCCAGATACCATATATATCAGTCACCCCACCTTAAAATAAACTTCCTCAGCCTATGAACAAAACCCAAATCCCCCTTTCCCTCCCCTAGATCGGAGGAATCTACGGCCTTCAATGC
Source organism: Tissierellia bacterium (assembly GCA_012518745.1). Taxonomy (GTDB): domain Bacteria; phylum Bacillota; class Clostridia; order Tissierellales; family Tepidimicrobiaceae; genus DUNJ01. The sequence goes on along the minus strand of JAAYRM010000200.1, from coordinate 23,337 downwards.
CATTATATTCATCCTTCTGGCTATACCTGATTTAGGATGCGATATTAGGAAGGGCCTTTGATCCATGACCGCCTTATTGATCAATTTATCCCTCTCCAGATATCCCAAGAAATTTAATTCAACTTTTAAAAAACCTTTAGCAACTTTATTGAATTTATTGAATAAAATCTCAGCATCTACCCTGTTTTTGACAATATTTGCTACTATATTTAGTTTACCTTTATACCCTTTCATTGTCAAAGCCTTAATCATAATATAGCCATCCATTATAGAGGTGGGATCTGTCGTAGTTACGAGCATCACTTCATCGGCAATCATAACGAAATCTAAGACCATATCGGATACACCCGCGCCCGTGTCTATAATTATATAATCTACTAGGCTCTCCAATTCTTTAAATTCACTCAATATTCTTCTAATATTCTTATTATTCATAGACGATATCTCATAAAATCCGGAACCACCTGATATGATCCTAACCCCTTCTGGTCCCTCACCTATTATTTCATGCATACCCATATTATTGGTTATCAAATCTTTCATGCTATATTGCATGCTTATTCCGGCTAGTATTTCAATATTCGCCAGTCCAATATCGGCATCTAGTATTAGAACCTCATACCCCAAACGCCGTATCGAAATCGCCAGATTGATCGCGAAATTGCTCTTTCCAACCCCTCCTTTTCCACTAGTAACTGCCAACACCTTAGCACGTGGACCGGTAGCCATTTCGGTATCGTCTCCGGTTTTACCAATCATCAATTCTCTTAATCTTTCAGCTTGATCTCTCATATGGGTCCTCCCCGATCAACCATTCTATCAGATCATCCCTATCTACCACATTGATATCATCCGGTACATTCTGACCGGTGGTCATATAGGAGAGCGGATTTGAAGTCAAATATTTGAGGTTTAACATATTTCCAAACTCCCTGGCCTCATCCATCTTGGTAAATATGATCTTGTAATCTTCTATAAAACTATATTGTTCCAATATGGATTTCAATACATTTAGGTTTGTAGTGCCGCTTAAAACCAGATATACCTCCTTGTTATTAGCGGTATCCATCATCTTATATAACTCATCTTCCTTGGACACCTTTCTATGATTCTGCCCTGCTGTATCTACGAAGATAAAATCCTTATCTTTAAACTTAAGCAATGTTCTATTGAAATCCTTACTATTGTATATAATCTCCAGAGGCAATCCTAGTATATCACTGTAGATCTTCAGCTGTTCAACAGCTGCAATTCTATAGGTATCCGAGGTGACCAATCCTATCCTATATTTCTTCGCCATAGCTAGCTTGGCGACCAATTTTGCTAACGTGGTGGTTTTCCCTACACCCGTAGGCCCTATTAGAAAAATTATTTTCTGGCCCATCCGATTATCTATACTGATAGGCTGGATTTGCCCAATATATTCCCATATAGTATGTTTAATAATATCCTCGATAACCTGTTCATCCTTATCGCTGAAATCTATTTGTTCATCCAATTCTCGTAAGATAGAAGTTGCTATGGAATGGTCTACACCATTGTTTAATAATCTTGTATAATAGCCCTGAAGCTCCCTTGATATTTCTAATTCATTTTTAATTATTGTAGAAGAAATATCCTCTACCATCGATTTAAGCGCAACTAGTTCACTATTAACCTTATCGATCTTATCCCCATCGTCTGGGGCTAGGACTAAGTTCTTTTTGGATTCATAAGCTGCAGTGATCTCTACCATTGGTTTTTTAAATAGGCCTAGAAATCCCTTCTGTCTTATCTTCCTCGTATTCAAAACAACGGCATCGGAACCAAGTTCCCTCTTTAACTGATTCATGGCCTCATAGGCCGTTAATCCTATATATCTTTTTATTATCATTATATATCCACCATCCCAACCGATTGTACTTCTACTAGGGGCTCTATCTCGTTATAGGAGAGAACTATCAAATCCCTAGTCAACTGCTCGGTCAATCTTTTAAAGTAAAGCCTAACTATCGGGGCCGTTAATATAATGGGTTGTTGACCAGCGTGGGTCAATTTTTGTACCATTTTTAAGGTATTATCCAAGATCTGCTGGGCTATATTGGGCTCTAATGACAGATATGAACCGGTTTCGGTCTTATTGATAGAATTCATAATCATCTCTTCCACCTCATTATTTAGCGTTATTACGTTCAATCCACCATCCTCCACATATTTATTCGTTATATAGCCGGATAAGCGTTGCCTTACGTATTCGGTTAATAGATCTGTATCCGTTGTAACGCCACCATAATCGGCCAATGTCTCCAATATGGTAACCATATCCCTTATGCTTATCTGTTCCTTCAATAGGTTAGATAGCACCTTCTGTACATCCCCGATGGACAGAACCTTGGGCACCACCTCCTCGATTACCGTGGGATAATCCTCTGCCACATTATCGAGCAATAACTTTACGTCCTGCCTACCTATAAGTTCGTAGGCTTTCTCCTTTATCACCTCGGTTAAATGAGTTGCAATGACCGAGGGTGGATCCACTACCGTATATCCAAATACCTCCGCCTTTTCCCTCTCATTTTCAGTGATCCACTTTGCCGGCAATCCGAAAGCTGGCTCTATGGTATCGATTCCTTCTATCTCCCCTTCCCCCGTACCGGGATCCATGGCTAAATAATGATCGAAAAAAATCTCCCCACCCGTTATTTTGATCCCCTTTATCTTGATTACATACTCGTTGGGGACTAATTGAATATTATCCCTTAACCTAACAATAGGGACTACTAGGCCTAATTCCATGGCTATCTGTCTTCTTATCATTACAATTCTATCCAGAAGATCGCCTCCTTGACCTACATCTGCTAATGGAATAAGGCCGTATCCAAATTCTAATTCTATGTCATCAACTTTTAATAGATCCAATACGTTTTCAGGCTTTCTCAATTCCTCGGCTTCTGAGGTTTCTTCTAATAGGGTATCATCTATTTCCGATGGGATTTCCCTACCCATCGAATACCCTAGGAAGGCAAATAAAAATCCTATAATTGCAAAGGTGAATGTTGGGAGTGGTGTAAATACCCCCAATAACATCATTACACCTGAAATTATATATAATAGTTTTGATCTATTACCGAATAGTTGCTCGATCAGGTCTTGTCCGAGATTTGATTCCGAGGCAGCCCTGGTCACTATTAAACCGGTAGCGGTTGAGATAAGCAATGCAGGCACCTGGCTAACCAAACCATCACCTACCGTCAAAAGGGTATACTTTCTCATGGCCTCATCTATGGGCATTCCCGATAGAATACCTATAGATAGTCCAGCAACTATATTTATTATGGTTATTATAATACCGGCAATAGCATCCCCCTTAACGAATTTGGTGGCTCCATCCATAGCTGCGTAAAAATCTGCATATCTTTGAATATCGGCTCTCCTCTGCCTTGCATCCTCCTCGGTTATCAATCCAGAATTCAAATCCGCATCTATTGCCATCTGCTTTCCCGGCATAGCATCTAAGGTGAATCTTGCTGAGACTTCCGCGACCCGCTCAGCACCCTTGGTTATGACGATGAATTGAATTACTACGATTATAAGGAAGATAATAAATCCTACCACGGCATTGCTACCTATAACGAATTTACCGAAGGTCTCTACCACCCTACCCGCGTCCCCTTGGGATAGAATCCCCCTAGTAGTAGATACATTTAGGGATAGTCGAAAAAGAGTGGCCACCAATAGTAGCGATGGAAATATGGATATTTCCAATACATCACTAGAATACATGGATAATAGCAATATCAACAAGGATAATGCTATATTAATCCCCAATAATATGCTCAGCAGAGTATTGGGTATTGGTATTATTATTATTATAACTATTGCTATAATTCCTAATGCTACGGTAATATCATCGAATCTCATTATCCTTCCCCCTAAAAATCATCCCTTAAGCTATATACATAAGCCAATACCTCGGCCACCGCCTCATATAAGTTTTCCGGTATTAAATCCCCTATCTCCACCGTATCATATAGGGCCCTAGCTAGGACTCTATTCTCTACTAATAGAATTGAATTCTGTTCGCCGGCTTTTTTGATATTCTGAGCAATGAGACCAAGCCCCTTGGCTAGCACATAAGGTGCCTGATATAGATCCTTATCATATCTTATAGCAATTGCTATGCTAGTGGGGTTCGTTATGATCACATCTGCTTTGCGTACGTCATGCATCATTCTTGACATGGCTATTCGCCTCTGGCTTTCCCTTATCTTGGATTTTATCAATGGATCCCCTTCTGTTTGTTTATACTCTTCCCTTACCTCGTGTTTTGTCATCCTGAGTTCCTTTTCATATTCTAGCCATTGAAAGATATAATCTAAAACCGATAATATGGCGAATACCCCTATAATCCTAATAGAAAAGTCAAATATTAAACTTGAAAGATTTTTCAGAATCAACCTCGGTTCCAGGCCGGTTAAATTAATGATCTTCGTAATATTGGTTTTAATGAATTTATATCCCACATAGCCCGTCAACACGATTCTAAATATAGATTTCAATAATTCCACTAATGCTCTTTTAGAAAACCATCTTTTAAAGCCCTCTATCGGATTTATTCTATTAAGTTTTATCTCTAAGGTCTTAGTCGTAAATAGAAAACCCACCTGTAGATAATTTATAATAAGGGCAGCTAAAAACGATATCGCTAATATGGGTATCATTATAATAAATAATGAACCAATGGTCTTACTCAATTCGTACATCAGGTTGTCCTCATGAAAAATCCTATCTACATCGTCTATCATGCTATATATATTGGATGTGAATCCAATTAAATTATCTATTATATATCTACCAAGTAGTTTAAAACCCAGGAATATCGCCAATAGTATGAATACTCCTGTGATTTCCCTACTCTGCAGAACCTGTCCTTCCTCCCTTGCCTCTTTTCTTTTTTTAGGGGTTGGATCTTCTGTCTTTTCCGAATCAGCAAATAATTGTAGATCAATATCTAGTTCCATATAATCAACCTTTGATATGTAATTTTAGAAAGATATAGATTTTCTCAACCATACTATTATGCATACCGACTACTATGGAATAGAATAGGGGTATTGATATACCGATGATCACAAAGCCTATCAATATTTTCAGAGGCATTCCTACCATAAACACATTCATTTGGGGGATGGCCCTAGCCAACATGCCCAATAATAAATCAGTGAGAAATATGATAGCCACCACAGGTATGCTCAGCCTAAAGCCGATGATAAAAGTTTCAGATAATAAATTGACCAATACATCCATAATATCCCTGTTAAAAATGAACTCACCAATTGGGATGAATTCATAGCTATCTACCAACGCATTTATAATGCTATGATGCCCGTTAATAGATAATAGGATTAAAAATGCTAATATATAATAAAAATTCCCCATTATAGGTACCTGTATCCTATGTTGAGGATCCATTACATTAACCATACCGAATCCGATCTTCATGTCTATTATCTGCCCCATTATATAAAATGTGGCGGAAAAAACATAGCCAATAAACCCTATTATCACACCCACCATCAATTCCTTAAATACCAATAACATAAAACCTGTATTTGTAAAATTAGCATCTGTATCCAAAACCACGGCTAATAGGAGCGATATCATCATGGAAAATCCTATTTTTATAGTATTCGGTACATTCTGGGAACTGAAAAATGGTGAAATGAAAAAAATGCCCGATGTCCTAATTAGGACCAATAAAAATATTTCATAATTTTTAAGCATTATTTCTATAACTCCATTCATAATACGCCCCCGATTACTGAATATATAGATTGATATTGTTAAGTAGCTCTGTTGTAAATTGAGTTATCACTTTTAAAATCCATGATCCAAATATGATTATAGATAGAAAAACAGCAATTATCTTTGGTATAAAGGCTAGCGTAGCCTCCTGTATCTGGGTGACGGCTTGGATAATACTAACCGTTAAACCCACAATTAAACTGAATATGAGCATTGGTGCTGCCATCATCAATATAGTTCTCGTGGCTTCCTGGGCTAATTTCAGAACATCTCCATGTTCCATCACTATCCCTCCTTATTTAAAACTTAGTACCACCGATCTTATTATTAGGTTCCACCCATCTACCAATACGAATAATAGTATTTTGAAGGGTAAGGATATGATAACCGGTGGTAGCATCATCATGCCCATCGACATCAATGTACTAGCTACAACCATATCAATTATTAAGAATGGAATATAGATTACAAACCCTATCTGAAATGCTGTTTTAAGTTCACTGATGGCAAACGCGGGAATTAGAACATGGCTAGGTATGTCATCTAAGCCATTAATATTGTCTAGTTTTTTAATGCTCAGAAATAGACTCAAATCCTTATCCCTGGTCTGTCTAAACATGAATTCTCTAATCGGTTCCATGCCTCTATGCAAGGCAGTTTCTTGATCTATCTCCCCCTTTAAATAGGGCTGTATCGCTCCATCATTCACCTGGGCTCCTATTGGTGCCATGATAAATAGAGTTAAAAGTAGGGCTAACCCTATAATTACCTGATTTGGAGGCGTCTGTTGAAGCCCAAGAGCATTTCTTATAAAGGACAGGACTATTATTATTCGAGTAAAGCTAGTCATCATTATCAATATAGATGGTGCCAAGGTTAATGCAGTCAAGGCAAACAAGAGTTGTAGGGAGAATCCATAATTCTGTGATACCGGACTATCACCCAATATCGGATTCTGATCAAATATAGACCTCTCGGGCTGTGCATATGCACGCCCTCCCATCAATATGATTATAATTATCGATATTATCAGGAATCTAATCCATCTCTTCATTGTTATTCTCTTCCCCATCCGTCAATTTATTAAACCTGTTTAAGAGTTTATATATTCTATCTTGAAAGCTGCCAATATGTTCATCATCTAGATGAGTGCCCTCATGCTCACGAGGTTTGTAGTTAGATGATTGACCATGGCTCGATACAAATTCGTCTTCGGAAAATCTATCAAGTAGCTTAACGGTACTGCCCGCAATAGCCATTATATATATCATCCGATTAATACATATTATCGCCACTTTGGTATTAGAATCCAGCTTTATGATGTCGATAATCTCCATATGTTTACTATTGATAAAACCACTGGTCCTTTTCCCTATAAACCTTGTCCCATATATTGCAAGTATAATTATAAAAATGAATACAAATATGTTCAATATCATTCTCATAGCTGCTTTTCCTGGGCTTAGGTCCATTTCGCCTGTAGCATAACAGGTATTGCCTGTGAAAATATATATAAAAATAATAAAAAAAGATATTTTGTTCCTAATTCCCTTATTCAACTTAAAACCTTCTTTATGGCCTCTATTACCCTTTCGGGTTGAAATGGTTTCACTATGAAGTCCTTAGCCCCGGCCTGAATAGCCTCTATAACCATAGCTTGCTGTCCCATAGCCGAGCACATTACTATCTTAGAATTGGGATCTATTCGCTGTATTTCCTTTACTGCCTGAATTCCATCCATTTCCGGCATCGTAATATCCATTATTACCAGCTCCGGCTTCAATTCCTTGAATTTTTCAATCGCCTTTATCCCATTTTCTGCCTCTCCCACTACCTGAAACCCATTCTTTGTCAGTATATCTTTTATCATCATCCTCATAAACGAAGCATCATCTACTATCAATATACCTTTTTCCATATCCATTCCCCCTTATCACTTATCACCAATCATTCCTCTAAGGTTGATCAATATCCGTAATTCTTATCCCAAAATTATCATCGATTACCACAACTTCACCCTTGGCAATATATTTACCATTTGCGTAGACATTTAATGGTTCCCCTAATAACTTGTCCAATTCCACGATAGTCCCCGGACCATAAGATAGTATTTCCTCAATCCTCTTGGTGGTTCTTCCCAATTCAACGGTAAGCTCTATCGGAATTTCCCCAACCAAATCTATGGGTTCATTAAAACTAGCAACTTCAGCAATGTCAAAAGTCTCAAACTCTGGATTCTTAACGATTACATGTTCCCCTTCATGCACTCGGTCCTCAGCAATGGCGGAATTGTTTCCAGATACGCTATCCCCTTGAACATCATCCATATGCATATAGTTGTTATCGCCGTCTAGGGGTAGATTGTTCACCTCATCCTCTGATTCAATAGGCTTTTCATGCAGACTCTCCACCATATCCCGAGCGAAACTCAGGGGGATTAATTGCATTAATTGACTATCGATTAAGTCCTCAACTACCATTCTAAAGGAGATTTTAATTATGGGATCATTCCCCATTAAAACATCCATGATCTTCCTACCCTCACTTAAGGTTATTTTCAGTGCCTCGGGAGGCTCAATCTCTATTTTTTTCATAAAGATCTCTGACAGGGATGTCGATGCTGAACCCATCATTTGATTCATTACCTCCGATATGGCACTTAAGTCCATATCCGTAAGGTCCCTATCCGTATCCGGTTCATCCTTGCCCATCATGATATCAGCTATGATTTTCACATCATCGATGTTGACTATCAATATATTTGAACCCCTTAATCCAGATCTATATCTAACATCGACGGCAACGAATGGAATGGGATATTCATAGGACAGCTTATCGGAATCCGTTATCGTCACCTGCGGGGTTGTTATAGTAACCTTTTTATTCAATAAGGTAGATAAAGTTGTTGCTGCGGTCCCCATGCTTATATTCCCTATTTCCCCTAGGGTATCCTTTTCCATATCGGTAATTATATCGTTTGAATCGTAATGATCATCTGTATCCTCAGAACCTTGTAATAGGAGGTCAATCTCCTCTTGAGAAAGCATATCGTTATCCATATTGTTCATCACCGCCCTTTGCAACTCTTTTTATTTTAATTGCCATCTTGTTTCTCATAGTTCCAATGCTACCAAAAAATTTCACATGAGAGCCCACTTTCATCCTAGCATCACCATCGGTATTCACATCGAGTTTGATAACATCACCCCTTTGCAGGCTCAGAACATCATTGATCTTTAGGGTAGTAGATCCCAGTTCTACCCTGACGGGTACCGATGTATTCAGCATCCTATTCTTAATAGCTAGCAATTCATCGTTCGATAGTTCACTTTGTTCAGTTGAAAACCAATACTTTGTACTCAGCCTATCCAATATCGATTCGATTACCAGATGCGGTATGCAGATATTCAGCATCCCCTCGGTAGACCCAATCTCTATACTCATCGTAATCAGGGCTATAGTCTCATTTGGGGGCACTATCTGTGCAAACTGTGGATTAGTTTCGATTTTATCTAGGTGGGGATCTAAATCAATTACATTAGCCCAAGCCTCCCGCATAATAGGCATTACCCTCTCCATCATACCCTTCACCAGGGATAATTCTATTTCTGTGAAGGTTCCCACGTCCTGATCCTCAATACCATCCCCTCCAAGAAGTCTATCTATGATTGAATATACTGTATTCGTGGATATATCCATGAGGATTTGACCGTTTAAGGGTTGAAAATCAATTATATTTAAAAAGGCTGGATTGGAAATTGCATTACTAAATTCACTATAAGCGAATTGATCTACAGTCAAGATGGATATTGTAACTGGTGCTCTTAGATAGCCTGATAAAAACGTCTGAAATAGCCTTGCCACGTTTTCATGTATTATCTCTAAGGTCCTCAGCTGATCCTTAGCGATTTTTTGTGGATTTTTGAAATCATACACCTTGACTTTTTTGGCATCCTCAACCTCTTTTATCTCCTGAACGTCTACTTCACCAGAACTCAGTGCTTTAAGTAGGGAATCAATTTCATTTTGTGACAACACTTCGGCCAACTATTCACACCCCCATTACTGTATAATTAGGTCATCAAAATATATATTTGTAATATTTCCTCCACTGAACAGCTTATCTAGGCTTTCCTTTATCTCCGCCTGTAACACTACATGCCCCTCTCTTCCCTGCAATTCCTTTTCTGTTTTATTCCTTATAATTTTATTTATATCGTCCCTTATTAGAAATTGCTTATTCTTCATCAATTCTAAGCTTTTCTTCTCCTTAGTTTCAATGGTTATTCTAATCTTAGCAATCCTCTTACTGTCCTTTATATTGCAATACATATCCTGCAATGTAAGATTATGAGTTTCCGATTTTTTTCTATTTAATCTACCGGGGCTATTCCTATAGAATATCAATCCAATTATAATTCCTATAGCTGCTATAATGATTAGCAACACCAATAAAATTCTGAATAATACCCTCTTATTCACCTTGCTCTCACTCCATTTCTTTACTTTGGTTCCATATCCTCGTAGGTTGCCCCTAATATCACTATATCCACCCTTCTATTCTTAGCCTTGTTCTCCAGTGTATCATTCGGCGCAATAGGTCGATAATAGCTATATCCTGCTAACGAGATCCTATGTCCTTGAATTCCCTGCTCCTCCACTAGGTACCTCAATACATTGCTAGATCTTATCGATGACAGTTCCCAATTGGTGGGAAATTCCTCAGCATATATTATGGGATCGGTATCAGTATGACCCTCAATTTTTATCAATCTTTCCCTGAATTCATCCATATCCAGGATATCAGATATAGCATCCAATATTTCCATAGAATCTGGCCTTAAATCGGCCTTACCGGAATCAAATAGAACCTTATCCATGAGCCGTATTACTAGGCCTCGTTCCTCCACGGTTAATAGAATTTCATCGCTAAGCCCAATGCTATCAACATATTCTTCCAATAATTCCTTGAGTCTTTCCAAATCTTCCTCTAGCGATTCGCTCTCTAGCTCTAGGTCATCATCTTGCTCCAATGTTTTGCCGCTTTCTAAAACTCCCACGGCTCCCTGAAAGCTACTCATTATGCTTCTAAATTTCTGTGCATCGATTTCGGAAAAGGAAAATAAAAGTATAAAGAAACATAATAAAAGGGTAACCAAATCGCTATAGGTTATAAGCCAAGCACCGGAATCATGATCAACATCCCTTCTCCTCCTCCGTCTCATCTAGATTCCCTCTCTCTCTAAATGTTCTCTGAAATTCCTTCTCATTTCAGGGGATATGAAGGTCTTCAGTTTTTCCTCTATTATCCTCGGATTCTCCCCGGCCTGTATTGCCAAGAGTCCTTCTATCATCAGTTCCTTGATCAGGACCTCGCTTCTACTTCTAACCTTCAATTTATTAGCTAGGGGAAGAAAAATTACATTGGCTAATAGTGAACCGTAGAATGTAGTAACCAACGCAACGGACATATTCGGCCCTATGGTGCTAGGATCATCTAGATATCTCAGCATGTTTATAAGCCCTATCAGAGTCCCTATCATACCGAATGCTGGAGCAAAAGTTCCCATGGTTTCAAATATGCTCTGCCCTTCTGCATGCCTCTCCTCTAAAAATACTAATTCGGTATCTAGGATATTCCTTACAAGTTCTGGATCGGTTCCATCGACTATTAGCATTATTCCTTTTTGTAAAAAGACGTCATCTAAACCTTCTGCATATTCCTCCAATGAAAGAAGTCCTTCTTTTCGGGCGATATTAGCCAAGTTTATAATCTCTTCAATAACCCTATCAGGGGATTCATCCCTGTATAAAAATGCCTTCCTAATTACCTTAGATGTGTCTAAAAAATCCCTCAAGGGGAAACAAGTCAGAGTTGAGGCCATAGTTCCACCTAGTACAATTATAACGGATGGAATATCCCAGAATACGGATAATTCTCCCGAGATAAATATGCTTAATATCATAACTAGTATTCCTGAAGCTAGACCAACAACCGTTGATATATCCACTCACTACACCTCTTTTCCTTCTACCCTATCTTTATATCTGGCGGTACTAATCTTGGCCTTGAATTCTATAACCATATCTATTACTTCATCCACCGTATCTATAACCACAACCTTTTGCCCAGTTGTCAATGTAATAACGGTATCCGGCGTTTCCTCAATATATAGTATCAATTCGCTATTTACAACAAATTCCTTACCATTCAATCGCCTTACCTTTATCATAGTATCCCGCCTTCTATAATAGGATGCTATCCTCTGATTCTTCATTTAGAGGATAGCATCCCCTCATTATCTCTTGATATTTACTAGTTCTTGTAGCATCTCATCAGAGGTGGTGATAATCCTTGAATTAGCCTGGAATCCCCTCTGTGTGGTAATCATTTCCGTAAATTCCATTGATAAATCTACGTTCGACATTTCTAACGACCCCGATGCTATAGGGCCATATCCACTACTCCCCGCCTTGCCTAATTGAGGTTCTCCCGAGTTTCTTGTATTGGAATAAAGGTTATTTCCTAGTTTTTCAAGGCCCATTCCATTGTCAAACTTCGCCAACATTATCTGTCCTAATGCCTTCCTCTCGCCATTCGTAAATATTCCCTCTACTAGCCCATCTGGACCTATGGAATATCCATCTAGCTTTCCGGATGAATTGCCGTCCATTACATATGGCTTGGCATCCATATCGTTGGCATATTGAATTAAATGCCTATATGTATCCCTTTCATCCGAATCAAATAGCTTTATCGTCTCTAACGTGCCTGATGGAACCGTAAAGCCGTTCCCTAGATCCCCTCCATATCGATCGAAGTTAAACTGGATATCACTCAATCCCATAAGAGAGATATCGAATTCCACATCTAATTCATCGTCTCCATACCCCATTTCATTTAGGTTCCCGTATGAATCAAATGATAGCCGTATTCGATCTACTCCATCCCCAAAGATATTGGATGTTTCGTTTGTATAATTACCAGTAGATTGTTGGGTAATTCTATCTACCGACAGTTCCCAAACCCTGCTTGATTCTTCATCATCATCCGGGGCAACTTTAGTAAATTTGAAACTAATCGTATACGAGTTGCCCAGACTATCGTTGATTACCGTATCCGTAATATGAACATCTTCCGGCATAGCCTCTGAATTTAAGTTTCCTCTAAACATAATATTGCTGGTCGCCGTTGGAGCCTTGGTCTCCGATTTGTTTATTCTTATAGCCCCTATCTCAGAGGTTATATTATCGTCAGCATCTACCTGGTATCCTAATACCTTATACCCCTCAGATGTTACCAAATTGCCATCCCTATCTAGGGTGAAATCTCCAGCTCTCGTATAATACCTATTTTCAAAGCTAGAATCGTCTGAAACTACGAAAAATCCCTCCCCATCTATCATCAAATCCGTAGCATTACCCGTTGTTTGTAGGGCACCCTTGGTATGGATTATATTCGTGGAGCCTACCGCAACCCCTAATCCTATTTGCTGGGGGTTGGTACCCCCCTTGCCAGCTTGAGGGGCACTTGCACCTCGTACAGTTTCGCTAAATACCTCCTGGAATGTCATCTGTCCCCTCTTAAAAGCTACGGTATTCACATTTGCTATATTATTTCCTATCACATCCATCTTGTTTTGGTGTACCCTTAGACCGGAAACTCCGGCATACATAGAACGCATCATATTTATTACCTCCCGTTATCGGGGCAAATATATCATCATTCGATCAGATATAAATAACCTCCTGTTAAGGTCCGGCTATACAATAACTGCCCCATCTATATTTGTAAACACATTATCCTTCAGCTGCTCATTACTCACTGTTGTTATCACAGTCCTATTATTAATGCTTGCAATAAAAGCTTTATCTCCCACGAGTATCAGGGCATCCTTTACACCTTTTTCTTGTGCTCTGTTAAAGCCTAACGTCAATCTATCCCTTTCACCCTTGCTTAGATCTATTTTCCTGGTATTCATCCTATTCTTCGCATGTTTAGAGAATTTAATATCACTATCCTTAGCCCTTATCTTTTGTAACACATGTGCGAAATCCCTGTTGACCGTATCTTTCAAATGACCATTAGGTTGGGATGGATATCTTATTCGGCTTTCCAGCCCTTTAATATCTATATCGTTCATACGACCATCTCCATCTATCCAAATTATTAGCTATTCCTCCCCGGGAATTTCCGGTGTAATCTCTATACCTAGATAGGACTCCATCGCCTTTCTAATATTCGATATCTCCTCTAATATCCTTATATTAGCTTGGATCTGATTAAGGTTTAAATATTCTATCGACTCCATCACTTCATCCCCCAAGCCCGTTATGTTCTTGTTTAAGGCCTGCATCTGTTCTAGGGAATTGAACTGTGCTAATTGAGCTATAAATTCCCTATCTTCCATCGGATTTAAGGGATCCTGATTTGCCAATTGGGTTGTCAATAGTCTTAAAAACATATCCTTATCCAGATCATTATTCATTCTGTCTGCCACCTGTTCACGAGACTGTTCGTCAAAATATCCAATAACTTCTTTGTAATCCCCATTAGAAATTTTCATTATATCCCCCCTTATGCAAATAAATTCAACCTACCCTCCATATGGATTTCATGCAATGTCGCCTCTATCGCATCTTCGTATGGCGGGATCTCCTCTGCCGCATAACCTCTTCCATTCATCTTCTTAGCCTTCCTATTTAAATGATGTCTATATTGGCTGCCTTCCCTTTGAAAATCATCGTTATTCCCCACAAATACTTCGAATGTTTTAATATCCAAACCATTTCTTCTAATTCCTTCCTCGAGCCTGTAGAGGTTTGCCTCTATTAATTCCTTTGTCCTATAGTTATCCACCATTACCTTGGCCAATAATGACCCCTTGTTAGACTCTATCCTTAATATCAGCTCCCCTAAAAAATCTGGTTTTAGCTTTAACCTTATTTCCTGTCTATCGGCATCCATAATCAACCTTGCTTCATCGATTATTCGCTCGAATACCTCAGCCTTGTTCATTTCCAATAAGGGTTCATCTAGCATTCTCAAATTGTTTTCAAATTCTATTCTATCCGGCATATTTAAGATAAGGGTATTAAAGTCCATAGTAGTACTCGATTGCTCTTTTGGATCCGCTTCCCTTTCCATTATGGCATGATCCATATTCCCCCTTATATCATCCCATACCCCTTCATTGGATTCTGGCCCCCAAAATAGTTGATCGGTTGATTCCTGCCTACCTTCAATGGCTATAGCCCCTGTAGACTGTAAATCAGAATCATTTTTCTGCTTCCATTGGGCATTCAGATTAAATTCTTCAAATATCCTATCAAGCTCACCTAATTTTCGATGGATCTCCTCAGTCAGTAGTCCATCAGGATTTAGAATGCCAGTTTTTATGCTATCATTCAATTTTTCTTCAATATAGGATAGTTGATCTTCCATTGCTTTAGTTGCTTCAATCATATCCTCTAAAGTAGTACATAATCCATACTCCCCTAAAATCCGTACCAATGCATCGCAGGATTTCTCAATCTCCGAGCTTGGCCCATCCCATTCTATTATATTGGTATATTCAGGGGCCATTTCAAGCATCGCAAGGAAATTGTATATCTCCTTCAGCATTCGGAGATAATCCGAGTTTACCTCTTCTGTAGTTTCATCCCTTCCATTCTCGGTTTCCTTATCCATTGCAGCCTCCCTATCCATTGGTTGGGATTCCATATATCCATCCACTGTATTATTGGTTGCTGAATTTTTGGCATCTGTTTGGTATAATCTGTCAAATTGTCCATACCTATTTATTTCATCCCCTAATACATTGGCAAAAGTGGTATTTCCATTCCTATCTGCGTGACCTATATTATGTTTTTGATTTGATAGTATATTTTCAATATATGATGTGGTCCGTAGTACAGTCATCTTTTCACCCCCTTTAATTATCTTTAGTTTATGGTTCAGCTAACATTTGAGTTAGCGCAGAAGCCTTATTGGTATTCATATAGTTAACAATATTGGAAAGGGCTTTGTTTTTCATCCTGGATAGAACATCTATTATGATGGATGAATCGGATATCTCAAATATCGGTTCTGAATCGATTACTAGGGCCGTTACGGTATCATTATTATCCATCATCCTCTCCACTATCTCTGCCGCCTTATTAGCATTCATCCTCCCGTAGACCGTCACTAAATTATCTATTTTGCTATTATATTCGATCATAAATTGCATAGCCTGGCTGATATGATTTGTAATAGAATCTTCCGTTCTATTCAATTCCTCCTCGGTCCTTATAGAGGCGTACAGATCTTCGATAAAGCTATCATCCTCTAGCTGTGATAGGATTTCCGCTGCCTTTAATACCGATAGATTTGCATATATAACCCCTAATTCCTCTATGCTATATTCATTGGTGTTGCCAATCTCTTCGACGGCCATCTCTACTGGTTTCATCTCATACAAGCTAGCTAAATCAACTAGCCTAGAATTCTGAGCACGCTTCGTTAAAAGCGAATTCTCTATCTTTGTCCTCTCTGCCCCTTCAAAAGAACGTAATATCTCTTCCCTGGCCGAATCATCTATATAATAGATTATCTTAGCTAATGTATCCTTGTTCATATTGCGCATAATGCTAGGTAGTGTTTCCCTAAATGCTCTATCTTCCTTCATTCTCGTCTCTATTTCGTTGATGGTAATTAATATATCCTGTCCCTGCAATCGATTAGCCTCATGTGATGTACCCTCTCCTCCGCCCCCCATTACCGCATCATATATACGTGCTAGTGAACTGCTGCTGTTTTCGATATCCCGCACGAGCATTATTATTTCTTCTGTCTTCGAGGATGATATCGAATTCATTGTTTTAATTAGTTCACTGTAAAGCCTTCCATTATTCTGCTTTATTATATATAGTTTGTCGGCTGCAATCGGTGCTTCTAGGGAGATATAGTGATTAGCTAGATAGCTTTTTTTATCCTCATCCCCTATCTCCCCAGCAGTGGATTCGAAGTATCCACCTATGGATCCAGGCAGCCTACTTAATAGAGCATTTACCCTATCTCTGGAGGGTCTATGCAAGAAATAGAATCCAAATACCATCGATAAGGATATGATAACAAGGACAATGCCCAGGATGATCTTAGTTCTGTTGCTTTTTATATTATCAATATCCCCCATTGCAATTCCCCCTGTTATTGGATGCTTGTCCTATAGGTTATCAATGCATCTACCTGTTTTTCCTCTGTTTTCTTCATCTTATCTAAGTATTCCTCATGTTCTCGTTCCCTCAGCTTCTCAAAAGTTTTCTTTTCCTGGGCGGCTACAATCATTGCATCTTTGGCAGCCTGTAATTCCTCCTTAGTTTTATCTATGATCTGTTCTTGCTCTCTGATCTTTCCGGTTATATCATCGATATATCTATTATACATGGCTAAATTGCCCGCATTTGTCCTAGCAATTGTCTTATTCATTTCAGATTCTATATGGACCTTGTAACTATTAAATGCCTCTAGCTTTTCCTCCTCGACATCCAATGTCTTTTTAATTGCTCCATATTCCCCCTTCTTGTAATTTTCAACTACCTTCTTGTAATCGAGAATTTTTTCTAGCTTGAAATTAAAGCCTTTCACCTATCTTCCCCCTTAGCTATAAGTTGTCCACCCTATCGTATATCTCCTTTACCATGTTCATGGTGTCCTCAAAGGGATAAGTGTTTTGGGTCCTCTGAAGCAATAGTCTATCTATATCATCTTTCAATTCTATGGCCTTATCAATTTTTTTATTGGTTCCCCTTTTATATGCGCCAATATTTATTAAATCTTCGGATTCCTGATAGGTTGCCATGATATCCTTAATAACATTGGCCATGTTCAGGTATTCTCTATCAACTATATTAGGCATAACCCTACTTACACTAGATAGCACGTCTATGGCTGGGTAATGATTTTGGTTAGCCAGGTTCCTGGATAGAATTATATGTCCATCGATAATTCCCCTTACCGTATCGGTTACGGGTTCATTCAGGTCATCCCCATCAACCAAAACCGTATATATTCCGGTTATAGTACCGTTTGAAGAGGTCCCAGCCCTCTCTAGTAGCTTAGGCATCACCGCAAATACCGAGGGGGTAAATCCCCTAGTCACCGGAGGTTCCCCTATGGCTAATCCAATTTCTCTTTGCGCCATGGCAAACCTGGTAAGGGAATCCATTAAAAGCATAACATCTTTACCCCTATCCCTGAAGTATTCTGCAATTGCGGTAGCTACTAGGGCACCTTTAACCCTTATTAAGGCCGGTTGATCCGATGTTGCAACGACTACTATGGATTTTTTTAATCCTTCTTCCTTCAAATCCTTTTCTAAAAATTCCCTGACCTCCCGCCCCCTCTCACCTATCAAACCTATTACGTTGATATCTGCGGAACTGTTTCGGGCTACCATTCCCATCAGGGTACTCTTCCCCACTCCACTTCCAGCAAAAACGCCAATCCTCTGGCCCTTTCCACATGTTAATAGCGCATCGATAGCCTTTATGCCCAATGGCAAGGATTCCGATATAATAGCACGTTCCAATGGGTTTGGTGGGGAATTCAATACAGGACGGGCTCTTGGCCCTCGAATTGCCCCCTTTCCATCTATCGGATTTCCCAGGCCATCCAATATCCTCCCTATCAGTTCGCTACCAACATCTACCCTTAGGGTTTTACCGCTGGCGACCACCTTACTGCCTAGAGCAATGCCCTCCATATCGCCTAAGGGCATCAATAATATCCTATCCCCTTTAAACCCTACCACCTCAGCTGATATCGGTTTTATATCATGATAGGGGTATATATAGCATAGTTCCCCTATGCTAGCAATTGGACCGTCCGATTCAATAGTCAGGCCGGTCACCTGCATAATCCTGCCGGTATACTTTACGAGCCTTTTATCCTTGATGCCATCAATATATTTTTGAATATCTATTTTTTCCCCCATATATATCACTCATTGCTTAAAATAGTTGTCAATAGATCCTTGACCTCTTCTAATTGATTATCTATACTCACATCGACACTACCCCTTGATGTCTCTATAATACAATCACCCTGTTTCATATCGCTATTAACTCTTATGTCTAGTTCATTTACGGAGCTGACCTTTGCTAAGATCTTATCCTTGTTTTCTTCTACTACCCTATAACTCTCCTTTGGCACTATTATAGTTAATTTCCTGGCTATCTCCAGATTATCTATTCCATTTAATACCAGCGAGACTACCAGATCCTCATCATCCTCTATTTTTTTATGTAATACCTTTTCGTAGATCGATATTATCAACTCTATTAATTCTTTCTCTGCGCTTCTTAAGGCATTGTTTCTTTTGGCAATATAATCATTTTTTATATCCAGAGCTTCTGCTATCAATTGTTCTGAATCTTCCTCACCCTGTTTGAATCCATCCCTATACCCCTCATCATAACCCTTATCTAAGCCTGATTTATATCCCTCATCATAGCCTTGGGCCATAGCCTTCTTATACCTCATCCGTATTTCCTCATATGCCTCAGACATCTTCTTTTCGGAGACAATATGGGCGGATTCCATAATTTCTTTCGCCTCCTTCTCAGCTGCCGCTAAGATGAGATCGTGTTTTTTTATAGCTTCTTCAATGAGTTTTTCCTCTATAGGATCTTGGATATCTAATCCTTGGTTATATACTATATTGGATTCGATTACCCTAGAAGATCTAATGATATTAGACAATTATCTCGTCCCCTCCCCTAGGAGTAATGATCTCTCCCTCTTCTTCAAGCCTTCTAATTACATTAACAATATTCTGTTGGGCCTCTTCAATATCCCGTATTCGAACCGGCCCCATAAACTCTATATCTTCCTGAATCATCTCCACGAGTCGATTGCTCATATTAGTAAATATAACTTCCTTCACCTCTTCACTTGCAGATTTTAATGCAATCGCCCAAAGTGAATTATCGATTTCCCTAACCACCCTTTGAACACTTCTGCTATCAAGCGATACTATATCCTCAAATACAAACATCCTCTTCCTTATTTCCTCACTGAGATCCGGATCCCGAATATCCAACTCTTCTAAAATGAATTTTTCTGTACCTCTATCTACGGAATTTAAAATATCTACGGTACTTTGGATCCCCCCGGTCATGGTGAAATCCTCGGATATCATGCTAGAAAATTTCGATTCCAATATCATCTCAATCTCCTTTACAACCTCCGGCGATGTTCTATCCATTGTCGCAATCCTTCTGGTAACCTCGCTCTGCTTTTCTGGAGGTAGATTTGCCAGAATTTCTGCGGATTGACCTGGCTGAAGATATGACAGAATCAATGCTATGGTTTGAGGATGCTCATTTTGAATATAGTTCAATAACTGATTGGGATCAGCTTTCCTAATAAATTCAAAGGGTCTAACGTGTAAAGATGAGGTTAGTTTGCTTATGATATTGACAGCTTTTTTAGGACCTAGCGCTCTTTCTAGGATTTCCTTC
The DNA here is from genome assembly GCA_012518745.1 of Tissierellia bacterium. Taxonomy (GTDB): domain Bacteria; phylum Bacillota; class Clostridia; order Tissierellales; family Tepidimicrobiaceae; genus DUNJ01. Next base: position 3,048 of record JAAYRM010000200.1, on the reverse strand, counting down.
GCATAATTTATTCCGCCCTCAGAAATATATTGCTGTGCTAGGGCTATCTCGTAGAAATCCTCCATTACCAATTGTTTTTCTTCAGATGAGACCATGCGCATATTTGCTATTTGCAATGTCAATTCCTCAATCTCTTCCTCATTTAAATGTTTAAATATCTCTGCAGATTTCTCTGGACCTAATGTAATCAGTAATATTGCCGCTTTTTCCTTCCCATTGAGCTTATTCCCCATCATAAGTTTTCTCCTATTCATTTAGCCAAGTTCTTAGTAATTGTGCCACCTCGTCGGGCTTTCTTTCAACAAATCTTTCCACCTGTGTCTTCATCCCCGATTCCTCTGGCCTCAATTCTAGATCATCGATATCAGGCATTGTCTCTGCCGCATGCTCGATATCCCCTTCGAATTCTCGCGGCATCGCAACCTTTCGCCTTCTATATATCAGATATCCGGTTACCCCTATGGCGACCACCAGTAGTAATGCTAATATCAACCAATTTATATACTTTCCTTTTTCCGGTGCTATTACCGGATCATCTAACTGAAACTTTTCAGCCCTAACCTCAACCTGTTTGGTGTCGAGGCCCGTCGCCGCATAGATTAAATCGGATATTTCCCTTTCCTTATCCGATGTGAATTCTCCATCAATTAGTGCATCCCTATTGATTAGGACGGCCACAGTTATAGTCTCAATCTCCCCTGGTGTTTTTTTAATTTCTTTATTGATCTCATTTAATTCGTTATTTATAATTCTGCTTACCTTATCGTATCTCTCGCTTCCATCCTCCAACATTCCATATTCCGGCGGATTCGATTCCACCCCCGCTATTCCACCTGATGCTCCTCCCACCATGTGTTCCTCGACTTCTTCCATGCTTCTGATAAGCCCTTCATCATCCCCTTCAATAGGAGGAGAAAATTCTACAATTGTAGTCCTCTCGCTATCAAAATTTATCTTAACGCTAGATCTAACATCTACATTCCTGTATCCAAAAATGTTTTCTAAAAACCTTCTTATACTATCATCTATCTTGCGTTCTATGCCATCCTTAATATTAAATTGATCGGTCATCGCAAAATCCGTATCGTTTCCATCACCGGTTAATAATTTGCCCTCATTATCTATAACCTGTATCTTTTCTGGTTTAGCATTTATCGCCGAAGCAACGAGGTTTTGAATTGCAGCAACGGTTTCGGGTTTGACTGGCCTATTAGCACCCTTGGTTATCGATACCGAAGCGGTGGTGGCATCATCTCCGCCATCTAAAACAAACCCGGTTTCCTCTTTTTCATTTATGTAAACGGTCGCATTTTTTATACCGTCAATCTCTGAAATCGTCGCAGCTAATTCATTCTGTAGGGCTAATTGCATTCTCTGTCTCTTATCATAATCGGTCATCATCCAACTGCTATCACTGAATGCATCTATGAACCCGTATCCCTCCCTGGGCAAACCATCGGAGGCTAGTTCAATCTTGATCTTGTTCTTCATATCCGCTGGGACCAATATGGTAGTTGGAGCGTTTTGATTGGGCGTTTTCCATTTAATGCCCATCTCATCCAATTTCCTCGTTATCTCCCCTGTATCCTCTAGGGATAGGTCTGCATAAAGTACTTCATATCTAGTTCTTAGGAAGATAATAGATAACGCCAATATGATTAAAATAGCTATAACACCTATTATAGCTATCCTTCGCCTTTTGGACTTATCCGTATTCTCCCAATACTCATTAAGTTGTCCTATCAGTTGCTGTATCGCCTCCGGCATAACACCACCTCATTTTCTACAGCATTCCTTTCTATATCTGCATTCTCATTATTTCTCTATATGCCTCAATGATCTTATTTCTTACGCCCAGTGCTAATTGTAGTGATACATTAGCTTTTTCCTGAGCTATAGTCACATCATGTAGGTTGTCCACATCCCCAGTTGCTAATCTCCTTTGATATTCATCACCTATTAGCTGCTGTTCATTTATTCTATCCAGGGCATTATTCAAGAAAGAACCGAAGGAGTCATCATCCTGTGCTACAGTATTTCGTCTGAGATTTTCCGAAAACATATCTACCCTAGAGGATCCTGTATTTTCAACTCTCATTCAATTACCTCCTCCCTATTTCTAGTGCCTTCATCATCATAGATTTCGTAGAATTCAAAGCTGTTATATTGGCTTCATATGCCCTTTGGGCATCTATCATATCCACCATCTCATTCACCATTTCCACATTAGGCATACTAACGTACCCATCCTGATCCGCATCGGGATGGCCTGGTTCGTATTTTAATTTAAATGGTCTATCATCCTCTACTATCTCCCTTATTATTACCCCTTTTCCATTCATGGCATCGTTATATCTTCCCAGATATTCTGAGAAGGACTTTCCCCTATTCTCTTCGAACACCACCATCTGTCTCCTATATGGCCCTCCCCCTGTAGATCTAGTGGTTCTAGCATTGGCCATGTTTTTGGTAATGATATCGATTCTAGTTTTTTCCGCTGATAAAGCTGAAGCACTGATATTTATGGAATCAAATATACCCATGATTATTTATTCACCTCATTGATCACATTTTTTATCTTTTCAAATTCCCCAATGGTCTGATTTACAAGGGCATTATACATGATGGTATTCTTGGCAAGATCCGCCGATTCCGTATCTATATTCACGTTATTCCTATCAAATCTATATGAATAATGCTTCTTTTCCTCCACCCTAGGTTGTACCTTGTCTATCGCCCCCGATACTGGTATATGTTTCCTATGAGTCCTACTTAATCTATGCTTCCTAATAGCCATGGCATCCCTTAGCTCGTCTTCAAATTTTACCGTTAATCTCTTATAATTGGGGGTGTTAGCGTTGGAAATATTTTGGTTAATGGTTTTATTGCGTAACCAATAACCATCCAATGCTTTATTAAGGATATTGATCTTATTGCTCCATTCTATCCACATATTATCACCCTCATAATCTATGTTATAATCTTCCATCTATAGCAAATATCTATAGCAAATATTAATACAATATATTATATATTGCAAGTATATTT
>JAAYRM010000199.1 GCA_012518745.1 Tissierellia bacterium | reverse complement strand
CTCTATTTGCTATTATTAAATTAAAACGATAAGGGTGAGCTAATGCTAGAGGAACTATTCAATAGTGTCTATGAAAAATTCAAATTGAATTTCTATAAGAGCATATTCAAAGGGCTTGAAGATAGGGAGGCTAGTTTAACCCCTACTGAGATACTCTGTGTAGAGGTAATTAACGCCCTGGGACGTCCTACCATTAAGGAATTGACCGATTTCATGGAAACCTCTCAATCGAATATGGCATATAGGGTATCCAATTTGATGAAAAAGGGATATATAAAGAAGATTCAATCCAGGGAGGATAAGAGGGAATATCATCTCGAACCAACGGAAAGGTTTTATAAATATTACTATATGAGAACCCAATATATAGATACGGTATTGGACAGGCTATCCAATAGATTTCCCGAAGAAGATATAGATACATTGATCGATATATTGGATTCCATGTCAAATGAACTAATGCCGGAGGTTACCGATTTTATAAAGGGTTTAAAGGGTAATATCAAATAGCATATAGGTCGATAAGTGGGTACAATTTTAAAATTGTACCCACTTATGATTATATTCCTATATAATATAATTAGATATGGATGCCATGTGGTAAGAGCATCCTTTAAAAAAGTGATATGGGGGTTATGATATGAACAAGAGGGATTCTATATTCGCCTTATTGGTCGTAACGATCTGGGGGGCTAATTTTACCGTGGTAAAATTGGGATTAGATGGAGTACCCTCTATGCTATTGATTTCATTGAGATACACAATAGCGGCCATTCCTGCGGTGTTTTTTATCAAGCGTCCCAACGTGGAATGGAAATATATGATATTATACGGGTTCACCGTAGGGGTTGGACAATTTGCGTGTCTATTCTATGCTCTTGAGATAGGGATGCCCCCTGGTTTATCATCCATAGTAGTACAGGTACAGGCCTTCATATCTCCATTTTTGGCTTGGTTAATCCTAAAGGAAAGGTTGTATATAAAGCAGATTATAGGCTTTGTAACAGCATCTATAGGACTTATTATCATAGGAATGACCTCTATGTCTAGCGATATAAAGGTACCCATAGCGGGATTTGTACTGACCATAGGTGCAGCTATTTTCTGGTCTGCATCCAATATAGTGGTTAGATTTGCATCGGAAAGGGCCATCGAAAGGGATGAAGAATTGGATATGTTAGGTCTTATAGTATGGGGTGCCCTAGTCCCCCCAATTCCACTCCTAGGATTTGCATTGATCTTATATCCTTACAAGGTCTTGATAGATGCAATGCTGAATTTAGGTGGTATGTCCATATTTGCTATACTGTACCTAGGTTTAGGCTGTACATTATTTTGCTATGTTATATGGAGCAAACTGATTGCAAAGTATTCCATTGGTAAAATAGCTCCCCTATCCTTGCTCATCCCAATTATCGGGTTGCTGACCGCAAGAGTTGTGCTATCTGAACAGCTTACAGCTATACAGTGGATAGGGACCGCAATTGTGCTGATGGGCCTAGTCGTGGCAGATCTAGATCTGGAGCCCATCATAGATCGTTTTAGGGTCAAGGGTTAGGATGTTAAAATAGCTTGATATCGCTATTTATAAATGATATCATGATATGTAGAACATCAACAGAATACTACTCTGATTTCCACTGACTTGTGGAAGCTGGTGGAAACGATAGGGTGTGGAAAGCGATTTCCGCGCCTGCCAATGTGCAAAGGAGTTCATCTAATGGATCTGTGATTCATAGATGAATTTTTTTATCGCTATATAAAAAATAAAGGGGTGTGGTATTTATGAAGTATGGTGGTTTTTTT
>JAAYRM010000198.1 GCA_012518745.1 Tissierellia bacterium | reverse complement strand
TACTAGCTTCCATTTGATACCCCTTTCATCCATCCTCTTATCCTCTAACTCCAGTATATTTCTTATTGCCTCATTTATATTAATAGTTGTCCAGTATTCCTCGGAATTCTTAGAGAAGTTCAAGAGGTTATTTATGATGCGATCTATCCTATTCACTGAGGAATCTATGATATTCATGGCCCTCATATTTTTTTCCTCCAGATCCCCTTTCAATATATAGCAATAATTCCTTATAAGCCCTAGGGGATTCCTTATTTCATGTGCCACCCCCGCTGCCAGCTGTCCTATGGCAACCATCTTGTTTTTTTGCAATAATTGCTTCTCCATAAATTTGAATTCTGTAATATCCTTGATCACGATCAATAGTTGATCCAAAGGAAGATCGACGGATTCCAATGGAAATATATTTATTGCGTAGCAGGCATTCCCATACCTTAGCTCCTCTTCATCGCTAATTATATTTACCTCCCCATCATCGAAGATCCTCAATTTTTTATCTAGGTATTCCAAAAGCCCCCATCTGGAAAAATGGGTTCCTATTAGATACCCCTCCGCCCTTCCAATATAGTCCTGGAATGCCCTATTGCAATTGGTGATCCTACCGTTGAAGTCCACAACTACAAGAAAATACCCCAGGGCATCGAAGGTCACCTGCAGCTCCGTCCTACTCTGACGTAGCTCCTGGGTTCTCTCCTCCACCCTTCTCTTTAGCTTATCATTAAATATATACATCGCCGATAGCATGATAATACTTATGATGAGGATTATACCGATCCCCAATATCAAGCCATCATTAACTCTGCTCTTCTCTATGGATTCCGATATTCCAAACCATCTCTGTTGAATCTTTATAAGAAAATCTTTTTTCTTTAGACTCAATATGCCCTTATTCAATATATTTAATAGTTTTTGCTCGGATTTTGGTACCGCCAACGCTACATCCTGCTCATATAGGTAGGGATCTAGGATTCGTATATCATCCCTAATATTCAATTTATCGCTGATATAACCGATTACAGGTTCATCCCCTACCACCGCATCCACCTCACCATGCCGGAGGAGTAACAATGCATCATGTATATCTTCAGTTGGAACATATTCGATACCGGATACTATGCTATCCAAGTATTCTATCGCATAATCTCCCTCCGGTGTAGCCACCTTCCTCTGCGCTAAATCCTGCACACCCTGGATATATTCCGTAGATGCACCTACCACTATAACCCCTTTTAATTTATAGATTGGTTTTGAAAATCCGAAATGCTTTTTCCTCTCCCTACTTGGAAATGCATCACATACATCCGCCTCACCTTTCATCAGGGTTTTCAATGTATCGTCCCAAACCAATGGCCTCAGCTCTATATCGGTTTCCAATTCGATTGAAAGCGCTGTCATATAATCTATGATCAACCCCATATATTGCTCATCATCTCCGATAAATGAGATGGGGGGTGCACTCCTGTCGGATACAGAGACTATACCGCCCTTTTCCTCTAGCAACGCCCTTTCCTGTTCCGATAGTGGTTG
>JAAYRM010000197.1 GCA_012518745.1 Tissierellia bacterium | reverse complement strand
GGAAAGAAGTCCCCTAAAAGGGTTAGGCGATTGAGAAAGCCGACATTGGTTAGCAAGGCCGACCAAAGAAGAATTGATTCACTAATACCATAATGAAGATAGAAATATATATGTAAGGGAGGTACTTTAAATGGCAAGAGTTAAGGGTGGAGTTACCGCTAAGAAAAGACACAAGAGGGTATTAAAACAAGCAAAGGGATACTATGGAGCTAAGAGCAAGTTGTATAGACCAGCCAATCAGGCTGTTATGAAATCTCTAGATTATGCCTATTCAGGACGTAAACAGAGGAAGAGGGATTTTAGAAAGCTGTGGATATCGAGAATAAATGCGGCTGCAAGGCTCAATGGGTTAAATTATAGCAGGTTTATCAGTGGGCTCAAAAAGGCTGATGTGGAGATAAATAGAAAGGTATTATCCGAGATGGCAATTCATGATCCGGAAGGATTTACAAAATTGGTTGAAATAGCAAAAAACGTTTAAAAAGTTCCGATATTGGAACTTTTTTTATTTATGGTTTAAAATTGGATATATAAATATATTGGCTATATTTAGGGATAATATAATATGATGCAGTTTAACTATTGGACGAAGCCATCAATATCGCTGCTGAAGGGGTATTGGGTACCTCTATGCTCTATAGATATGGAAAGGGGAATAGGGCTTGAGGTAGAAGGGCGACTATATGAAACGATATATCGTAATTGGTTGCGGAAGATTCGGTTCAAGCCTTGCCTGTACGCTGAATAGCTTGGGAGAAGAAGTATTGGTTATCGATATTCATGACGAACGAATCCGGAAAATTTCCGGGAAGGTAACTCGTGCGATCCAGGCTGATATTACGGATGAGGATGTCTTAATGGATCTTGATGTGGGGAAATTTGATATGGTGATTGTTAGCATTGGTTCCAATTACAGGGCCTCTATTATGGCCACGCTCATGGCCAAGGAATTGGGGGTAGACAGGGTTATAGCAAAGGCTTGTAGTCTGGCCCATGGGAAGGTCTTATCCAAGGTTGGCGCAGATAAGATCATATACCCCGAGCGGGATATGGGCATCAGGGTTGCACATAATCTGGCCTCCTCTAATGTGCTCGATTTTATAGAGCTTTCACCTGATTATAGTATATTGGAGGTTACAGCTTTGGAGCGATGGGAAGATAGAACATTGAAGGAATTAGGGCTTCCATCGAAATACGGAATTAATATTATGGCAATTAAACGCGGGAAAGATATAAATGTTTCCCCTTATGCGGATGATATTATATATAAAGATGATATACTTGTGGTGATAGGTAATACATCAGATGTAAAAAGAATTGAACGGGGTGTTGATTGAATAATATGTTAGAGATAACCAGCTCCTCCAATCCTATGATAAAGATGATTAAAGGGTTATATAGGAGAAAAGAAAGGCGAACAAGAAAGCTATTTTTAATAGAGGGAATTAAGATGATAGGGGAATGCCTAGATAACGATTATCCCATGGAGAGCATAATTTATTGTGATGGCCTCCTGGATATGCGAGGAGGCGAGGAGCTCTTCGAGAGGATAAGGGATGATAGAAGGTTGTTCAAGGTTTCAAACCGAATATATGAAGAGATATCCGATATGGAAACACCGCAGGGAATTTTAGGTATTGCTAGGTTTGAAAGCAATTCTACTACGGATATAGAGATAGGGGATAATCCCTTTATATTATTATTGGACAGGGTTCAGGATCCCGGGAATATGGGTGCGATTATTAGGACATCTGATGCATTTGGAATAGATGGTATAATAGTGACGAATGGATGTGTGGATACCTATAACCCTAAGGTGGTACGAGCAACCATGGGCTCTATATTCAGGGTACCTATATATGGGGTTCAAAACGAGATCGAGCTGATCAATATGTTTAAGGATGAGGGTATGGCACTTTATGTTACCGCGTTAGAGGGGAGTATGGATATTAGGGAAGTGAATTTTATCAGATCCTGCATGCTAGTCATAGGAAATGAATCTAGCGGGGTATCTAGAGGCATAATGGAGCTTGCTGATAATAGGGTAAAGATTCCTATGTCAGGTGGCGCGGAATCTTTAAATGTAGCGGTTGCATCATCCATAATAATGTATGAGGGCATGAGGCAGAGGGTCCAATAATTCTTGTATTTCAACGGCATAGGTGCTATAATTTAATAAATAGTTTGGTACCATAGACCTCTATTCCGTGGAATAGGTCTTGTTTTTTATAATCGAAACTGGAGAGGGGTATTGTTATGCGGGAAAGGTTGACAAAGATCAGAGAGGAAGCTATGTCCAATATAGATACGTTGGACAATCTGGACGATTTAGAG
>JAAYRM010000026.1 GCA_012518745.1 Tissierellia bacterium | reverse complement strand
ATAGCCTATAAAGATATTCTTGGTTGGTTTTAATCTTCTAGTATCTGCATCGATAAGGACCCAGGATGAAATACATTTGGCTAATATGCTTCCTTGTTGATCCTTCACAAGGAAATCCCTCTCAAATCCCATCCTGCTTGGCTTTTGGGGCCATGTTTCTATCGTTATATCATCATTCCATGAAGGGTATTTGTCAATATTCACCTTTATCCTTGCTAATACCCATAGAACATTGTGTTTTTTATACAGGTATTCCATTCCCATCCCTAGCTCTTCTGCATGAAGGCCTGCAATGTCTTGGAAATATGTAAATAGGGAGCTCAATTTTAGCTTACCATTGAAGTCTACATGTTCAGGCCTTATCCTATAGTCCTTCCTATAAAATGCAATTTTGTCCATTATCTATTCCTCCTCCGCCGTATACATAGTCCATCTATATATCGGATTATATAATAATTTAGATATATAGACAATTACTCGATGCAATAGTTTATAATCCCTGCCATTTAAATCCATTGTCATTATGATATAATAGATGAGGATGAATCATATGGGAAGCACTATTTAGTAGAGGAGGAAGTACTATGGATGGGGATTTGATATATGTAATATACGGAGATAGGCCTAAAAAGATGGTGCGAAGGATATTGGAGCATGTGGATATAGCGAAGGATATACCCAGTAAGGATTCATTGGTAGGTATTAAACCCAATCTAGTGGTAGCTAAACCAGCGGAACAGGGGGCCACCACTTCTCCGGAATTGGTCGAGGGGGTTATAGAGTATTTGAGGGATAATGGATTCCATAATATAATCATATTAGAAGGATCCTGGCTAGGGGATAGGACTTCTAGGGCTTTCCAGGTATGTGGCTATGAAGGGCTATCCAATAGGTATAATATACCCCTGATAGATTTACAGAGGGATGGGTATATGTATTATCAGGTGGAGGATATGAAAATATCCCTATGCAATAGGGCAATGGATGTGGATTATATGATAAATATGCCGGTACTGAAGGGGCATTGCCAGACTCGCATAACCTGTGCATTGAAAAATATGAAGGGATGCATCCCCGATAGGGAAAAGAGGCGTTTCCACACCATGGGTTTGCATAAACCCATTGCATATATGAACAAGGCATTGGAACAGGATCTTATAGTTGTGGATGGAATAATAGGTGATTTAAATTTCGAGGAAGGTGGAAACCCCGTTCAGATGAATAGGGTGATATTGGGGAAGGATCCGGTATTGATAGATAGCTACGTAGCCCAGCTATTGGGATATGATATTGAGGATATTCCGTATATTGGAATGGCGGAGGATATCGGTGTAGGAAGTAGCAATTTAATAGACGATAATATAGTGGAATTGAATAGGGATACTGCACCCATGTCCATACCCAAGACTAGATTGATAGAAGACCTTACAGGCTATGTAGAGGAAGATATGGCTTGTTCAGCCTGTTATGGGAGCCTGATACATGCGTTGGATAGACTGCAGGATAGAGGGTGCTTATATGGAATGGAAGACAAGATACATATTGGCCAAGGCTATGAGGGTAAAAAAGGCGAGGGACTAGGTATAGGTATATGTACCAAGGGCCTTGAAAGAAGTTTATCCGGCTGCCCGCCAAGAGCCAAGGATATAATAGATTTTTTGGAAAAATACTATATATAGGGAATCTTAAAGGAGGATATTTCTATGGGGAAATTGAGTAAAAATGCTCAGGAGGTACAGGATTTACTGGTATCCAAGGGCTATGAGAATGAGGTAGTAGAGCTGCCGGGAAGCTGCCACACGGCAAAAGAGGCAGCCAAGGCATTGGGCTGTAAGGTTGAACAGATAGCTAAATCCATAGTATTTAGGCTTAAGGAATCCGATAATGCGTTGATGGTGATAGCTAGTGGGCCGAATCGCATCAACGAAAGGCATGTGGGCAATATCATAGGCGAGAAATTGTTGAAAGCTGATGCAGAATTTGTCAAGGATAGGACTGGTTATTCCATAGGCGGGGTCTCCCCTGTGGTGCAGAAGTCGGGTATAAAGATACTCATAGATGAGGATCTGCTACAATATAGTGAGATATGGGGGGCTGCTGGTCACCCTAAAGCGGTATTTAAGATGGATTTTGATGAACTATTGGAATTAACCGATGGGGAGGTAATGGATATAAAGGGACAGTAGTCGGTTAGGGTATCGAGGGATGGAGTTTTATAAAAAAACAATGATCGGGCTCGGGCCCAATCATTGTTCCAGACAATCTTCACATATACCCCGAAGGAAGATCTGCACCTCATCAATTTGGAAATTGTTATATTGTTGCGGTAGTAGATCTATATCATCATAGGGGATATCGTATATACTATTGCATTTCTCGCATTTAAAATGGGAATGGTCATGGATTATTATTTCATATCGTTTTTCGTTTTCATCCAGCATAAAGGATTTGACCAAGGTGGCATTTATAAAGAGGCCTAATGTATTATAAATCGTAGTTTTGGATAGCGTTGGTATCAGCTTGATTAAATCGTTATATATTTGATCCACTGTAGGATGACTTCGTCTATCATATAGATATTTATAAATCTGAATCCTGGGGTAAGAAGGCTTTATTCCGTGATTTTTTAAATGATCAGCTATTGCTAAGGAATCCATTTTTAAAACTCCTTTGTTCTTAGATTTGAAATTAATTATATTAAATTAAGGGGTCTATTGTCAAGGTAGATAGTACATAATCATTTTTAGTGCTTGACAGTTTTGTGTGATATGTTATCATATATGTAATGATTACACTGAAGTTACTTATAAAAAATTATTTCTAATAGGAGGTATTATATGACTGAGGAATTGAAGGTAAGCTGTTGAGGCGTTGAGCCCATTGAACCTTCGGTGGAAGGTAAGGAAGAGCAGGAAGAAGTAGTATTAGAGGAAGAGAAACAGAGTATGGATAGGGGGGAACAAAGCATGATCAAGGTAGGTAAACCAGCACCATCATTTACGGCACCAGCTTTTTACGAGGGGAAGTTTACAAAGGTAAATTTAGAGGACTATAGGGGCAAATGGGTATTGCTATGCTTCTATCCAGGAGACTTCACCTTTGTCTGAGCGACTGAAGTTTCAGCAGTTGCTGAAAAGTACTCAGAATTACAGGAATTGGATGTACAGGTACTCTCCGTGAGCGTAGATTCCGTTTTCGTACACAAGATCTGGAATGACAACGAGCTATCTAAGATGGTAGATAAGGATATTCCATTCCCAATGCTATCGGATCAGGATGGTAGCATAGGCAGAATGTACGGAATATATGATGAGGAGAGCGGGGTAGAGACGAGGGGAAGATTTATAATAGATCCGGATGGGATAGTGCAGGCATTCGAGGTACTTACACCACCGGTGGGCAGAAATGTAGCAGAAAGTGTAAGACAGGTTCAAGCCTATCAAATGGTAAGGGAAGCCGAGGGTAGCGAGGTTGCACCAGCTGGTTGGAAACCTGGCAAGAGAACGTTAAAACCAGGACCAGATCTAGTAGGTAAGGTTTGGGAAAACTGGAAGGTCAGCGAGGCTTTTGAAGATTAAAAACATTTTGGGACAGCTAAGCTGTCCCTTTTTATATCCCCATATTATATGACGACTGGATAAATCGTATGGAAGATAAGGGATAATAGTT
>JAAYRM010000196.1 GCA_012518745.1 Tissierellia bacterium | reverse complement strand
GCATATGGGCATCTACAAAACCATCCAATACCAATCGGTTCTCAAGATCTATTACCTCTACTCCATGCTCATCAATATTCGCCTCTATCTTTGATATCACGCCATCTTCGATATAGATATCCCTTATCTCGTCGGTAGAGCTCATCCTTACGTTTTTCAAAAGATAATTCATGTCTTCCCTCCCCACCATCATTTCTCTATTATCACAGCTACCGGACCACCGCCAGCAGGACCTTGATGTTCGGCACCTCCGGATACATATACCATAGGGTCCCCTACTAGGGAAGCTATTACAGCATTCACCACCGCTCTAGCATGTCGGGTATGGTTGATATCCGAATCCGTGAGCATGGTATTCCTCCTATTCCTAACGTATCCATCTGGTGATGCTTCAGCCTTAGCCAATACGTTTACAATCCTTTCCCTATCCTCATCGCTCGGAATCTTATCTATATCCAATCCACTGTCCCTCATGGCCTCTACTACTGCCTCCAAATCTATGGCATCTTCCATTACACTATGTCCAATCCTGTACTTGCTTACCGATTTCACGGAATTGCCCATCAATACTATCTCGCAATTCATCAGTTCCACCCCAGCCGATGTAGAAGCCACAGTCGAATATAAGGACCAATCGTTCAATATGCTGCTATCGGAGAGTTCCGATTCATCTATTTCCTTCAATGCTACTGCCACACCAAGTGCAGAGGCTCCCCTGGAGTATCCCATGGATTTATAGGTATCCTCTACCACAACATCCTTACCTCGGGATTTGGCATCTATCGTCCTATCGGAAGTTAGGAGTGGGCATTTGATTTGAACAAAATGCACATCGTCTTTGGATTCTATTCCAGCGGTCTTCATCAACTCCAATACGGTCTTCTCGACCTCCTTCACCATTACCATGGTGCCTATCTCCTCTGGTAAAAAGTCCCTTGTAAAACCTACACTTACCGCCAAGGATTTCTCATCTGATGCTTCCCCATCTACTTCACTCGCGGCAAATATGGTGGCATGGGGACTCATGACCCCTTCTGTCCCTCCAGACATTACAAAGGCAACCTGTTCCTCAACCTCCTCCTCGGTTTTATCCATTATAGTTGCTAGATAATTGCGAAATACAAAGGTACAGAATCCTCTAGTAAAATCGTTGACACAACCATTCCCTTCCGTCTTCCCCAATACAGCCACGATATCCTCCGGCTCGATTTCACCAGATTCAATCAATTGCTCCAGCCCAGAAATATCATCCGGTCCGGACATTCCGATCTTATATACATTTACATCCATCATAGGCTTTTCACCCCAGTTATTATATTTTCTAACATTTAAGTCTATTTAATATGCCCTAAATATGATTTCCTATTCATATAGCTACCCTTTGTAGTTCCCCAAGGTATTATGCTGAGTAGCTAAAAAAGAGGGGATATAATCGTCAACTATTGATAACTATATCCCCTGCTCCTAGGGGGCCTTATACTAGATTCCTTTCCCTGTGATAATATTCCAAAATCATAAATACGATTGCCATTGCTATAAAGGGCATAGATGCTATTATCAATGTAGGTATATACCTTTTTCCAGTCGATCCAAAGGTCTGCGATCCTATCACCATCGAGATGTAGATTAGAATCGATAATAATGCTCCCATGATATCGGCCCTCTAGTATTGGCCTTGATATTATCTAATCTTCAAATGCTTCAAATAGATGTTTTGATTCCGTTGTCCATCCAAATATTCCACCCTGCTGATTGATCATCCTTATCGATGCCTCCTGATCCCTAGGATCGAAAGCAGCCGTACAATCTTCCAACATCAGACATTCAATGCCCCGATCATTGGCCTCCCTTATAGTCGACTGCACACAGACATGCGTGGTAACCCCCGTCACGATCAGATGGGTGATTCCCCTATTGGCCAATAATAGGTCTAAATCGGTCTGGTAGAAGGACCCCTTACCGGGTTTATCTATAATGGGCTCCCCCTCGAGCGGCTTCAATTCATCGACGATATCGTGACCATGCTCGCCCCTGACCAATATCCTTCCCATAGGACCCATATCACCGATCCCAGCTCCCTGTATCTTACCCCTCCTCAGCTTGCTAGGTGGGCAATCGCTTAGATCGGGCCTATGTCCCTCCCTTGTATGAACTACAAACATATCCTTTTCCCTGACCGCCTCCAATACCTTCCGCGTTGGATCTATAATGCTCGTGGTCGGGGTTATATCATTCCCAAGCTTTTCCCCAAAGCCCCCCGGTGCACAGAAATCCCTCTGCATATCTATTATGATTAGGGCAGTTTTTTCTGAATCGAATTTAAATTCATAGGGTTTTGCCTTAACAATATATTCTGCCATCTTATATTCCTCCTCATCTTTATGATCCTACCTATTCCTCCAACGTTCTAGCCTGAAATCTATCTGTCACCAATAGCAATATGGCGATGATTATATAGCCTACTACCACATCATTTGCCTTTCCTATCCCCACCTCTGGACTATGGATCGCACCCACAAATGTCAATGCGGCCGCTATCAATGTGGTGATTATCGCCTTATTTAATTCTCTATCTATTACGAAAACGCATATACTACACCAGATCATGCTCACCAATATTGCTCCTGTTCCTAGTACCATCATTCCCTCATATTCCACGCCCGCAATAGCCAACTCCTGAAAACCTATTTCTCCAGCTGTCTTCCCCGCTAGATCCAATGCACTATCTATATTGTTACGAACCCAATCTGCAATCCACGGGATTATACCGAGCATTACCGCTGGGGCATATTTGCTATCCACTGCCGTAAAGGCCTGAGCGCCTATTACCAATCCTATATATATTAATATCGGAACCACCGCGATGATGGGTATCAGGTTAGACAGCAGTTCTATGATATTAAACCAGGTTATCAGCATGACCACCAATCCCATAACCCAAGAATATCCTAGCTTAGCTCCCATGCTCTTCCATCCGGGATGCCCTATGAATACTGCAGTTGGAAAGGGACTCCCAAAGAGACTCGCCAGTATGGATGTTGCACCATTGGCTAATAGGGTTTCGCTCACCCCATAATTATCTCCCGCTATCGATGCGCTTTCGATATTATCAATACTTTCAAAGAAATTATATACGCCCAATGGAATGGCGGCAGCTAAATAAGGTGATGCGTACTTCATCCCGTGGATAATGTTGGCAACGGAAAACCTCGCATATTCAAATTTAACATGTGTAATCGATGTTACCAATGCATTATAATCCATATGCCCGGTGCCCCATCCAATTATGGTCCCTAATATTATTGCAAATAATCCTACTGGTATATTGAATGGCATCTTTATATCTCCAAACCATCCAAGCAGTATTATGGCCAATGAAACAAACCCTATATATGGCAGGTTAAAGGTCTGCATAGTTGGATTCATGGCGATAAATGTTATGGATACACCTGCCAAGGAGCCCAGCATAGCAGCCCTCGGTATAACCCTTCTCAATCCTGGCCCTACTACGGAGCCCAATGCCTCTATTATCCCCTCGATCAAGCACCATGCCAGCCCTGCATACCAGGCCAATTCTGGATCTCCCGTATCCCAATATACAGGTCCAATTACCATAAATACTATTAAAAACATATGGGGGACACTGGTACCTGAGGGTAATGCAGTTACATCGTTACGCCCCTCCCTCAATGCCAGCTTATAGCCCATCCAAGCATAGTATAAACCGCTTGCAAATATGGATAATCCGACGGCTGGCAATATCCTTCCATATACTATCCAGCTAGGCATACCTATTGAAATAGTCAATAGGCTGGCCATTACGAGTATATTGCTTAAATTATTTGTAAAAAGTCCAAAGAAACCATTAATATCCCCTCTATCCCATATCTTTACCTTGTGCTTATCCATATACAACCTCCCCTTCAGCTCATTATTTTATCCATTATATTGCATCCTAATTGCATTGGAATACATTCAATATTTCCTAAATATGTTTCCCTAAATGCCTCATCTTATTCATATAGCTACCCATTAGAATTCTGCCAACCGTCGTGAGAAATAGCCAAAAAAAAAGGATGTAGTTGTCAATATACAACAACTACATCCTTGCTCTATTTTCTATATATCCCAATCATCATTTGCTACCAACCATAGATATATGCTTAGGGCTATGGATATATCCCCTACATTGGTTCCATCATCTAGGTCCATTCCCAACTCCCTCAGCTTACCCACCCTATATCTCAGAGTATTATAGTGCACAAAAAGCGTTTCAGCCGCCCTCTTCATATTTAGATTTTCATCTATCAGAACCCTTATGGTCTCTATCAAGTTCATATTCTCTGTTCTATCATAGGATATTATATCGCCTAACTGATCCTCAACATATTTCCTTAACACATCCCTATCCCTTACGGACATTATTATATCAAATATCCTGTAATCATCATAGTGATTTATCGAGGACATCCCATTTAAAGCCTTGCCTATCATCGCACTACTGCATACCTCATCATATCGAGTAGGAAATTCTTCTACATTCAACACTGGATTTGAAATGCCTATGCTAAGCCTACCCCTTCCCCCAAGCTCGTCCAATATGACCTCTGCAATCTCTATAGATTCCCTTTTTATATCCCTCATAGAGGCGGCCCCCATAAATACTATTATCATACCATCCATATATGCAACCTTTATGGAATCCCTGTCGATTATCTGCCTTCTATCCAATAGCCTCTCTATCACCTTTCTATCCAATATATATTCATATGATTTCAACATATCTTCTTCATTATCCGATATGATCTTTATCGCCATCATTATCTGAGGAAAATCTATCCTCCAATTGAAGGTCTTGGCCCTATTGATCGCATCTATATTGGATTGCACCCTTCCAGCTAAGATATCCCTGACGAGAGCATCCTGGAAGCTCCTCTCCTTTTCCAATATGGAATATATCCTATAGAAGGCAGCAGCCATTAAAAATGCAGCCTGCTCTATGGCCATTACCATGCTCTTCTGCCTCATATTTTTCCCCAATAGAATTAGGTAGCCAAACCTAGTTCCACCTGCAACTATTAGATGCTTTATATACGAATTCCTATTATATATACGGTTGTTTATTTGGATTATAAAATCATCCATTCCACCTTTGACTATGTCGACATCGTATTGGATTAAATCCTTAGAAACATACATCATATTTGCATTATCATCTAATAGTATTATGGGATGCTCCACCATATCAGCTAGGCTATTGACCAAGGTTTCTATATCCGCCCCGTTTAAAAATAGTTTAGATAATGTTTTATGGACACGATTTCTAAAATCCAATGTCCTAATATGTTGTTCAAGGGATATCTCCAGGATCCCCACAGCTATATTAGATAAATTTGCATCCTCTGGCAACTGAATGATGGGAAAATTGAGTTCATCTGCCTGTTGTATCATTATGCTCGGTATCTTGTCCACATACCTTCCCGGCTTTATACATATTCCGGCCAATCCCAGTTCCGATAATTTCGGTATGATATCTCTCTTGGCCTCTTCGTCATTGCTTATGGGGTATAGTGTAGTAACTAACAGGTTGTCCTTGTCGACGTATGAAAATATATCCGGCACCTCCATCAATGCCGCGTTATTTACAGTATTGCCCAGTCCTCCCCCGCCAGCCACCAATTCGGCACCACTGAGTTCATCTAAATCTAATATATTTGCTACCGTTGTTATCATGATTATCACCCCGCGAGTATATTCTATATACATGAATAATACCCAATTCTGGGGTAACTAATTGATATTATGATATATACATCCATTAGGCTTTCCAGATATCAAATGCATTGACGGCCGAGGTTAGATCCTCAGTTGATTGCGTCATTTTCCTATCTCAATACCTTTTTCAAGAATTGCCCGGTATAGGAGCCCTCCACCCCGGCTACCTCCTCAGGGGTTCCTGTGGTTACCACCGTACCTCCCTTGTCTCCCCCTTCCGGACCTAGATCTATGATATAATCGGCGGTCTTGAGCACATCTAGATTATGCTCTATTACCAACACCGTATTGCCGCCCTCCACCAACCGATTTAATACCTTTATGAGCTTGTGAATATCCGCCATATGCAGCCCGGTAGTAGGCTCATCTAGTATATAGATGGTCTTTCCGGTGCTCCTCTTGCTCAATTCCGTCGCCAGTTTAACCCTCTGGGCCTCTCCACCCGATAGTTCGGTGGAAGATTGCCCCAATTTTATATACCCTAGGCCTACATCGAATAGGGTCTGCAACCTTCTTTTAATGGTGGGTATATTCCTAAAGAATTCAAGGGCTTCCTCCACATCCATATTCAATATATCGGATATGGTCTTCCCCTTATATTTCACCTGCAATGTCTCCCTATTATATCGCCTTCCCCCACATACCTCACAGGGCACGTATACATCCGGCAGGAAATGCATTTCCACCTTCAGTATTCCATCTCCACGGCAAGCCTCACACCTACCGCCCTTTACATTGAAGCTGAACCTTCCCTTCTTATAACCCCTCATCTTGGCCTCCGGAGTCATTGCAAAGACATCCCTTATATAGTCGAATACCCCGGTATATGTGGCTGGATTCGACCTTGGAGTCCTGCCTATTGGGGATTGATCTATCACTATCACCTTATCCAGGTTCTCCAGTCCCCTAATCTCATCGTGCTTCCCGGGCTTTATCTTCGCCCCATTCAGTTTCTGCGCTAGGCTCTTATAGAGTATCTCATTCACCAAGGTACTCTTACCGGAACCGGATACCCCAGCCACGCAGGTGAATAACCCTATGGGAATCCTCGCATCCATATTCTTTAGGTTGTTCTCCCTACCCCCAACTACCTCAATCCACTTCCCGTTGGGTTTTTTCCTCTCCTTGGGTATTTCGATCCTCTTGCTATCGGATAGATATTGTCCAGTTATGGATTCAGGATTCTTCTTTATATCCTCAACAGTTCCCTCTGCCACTATATATCCCCCGTGAAGCCCTGCACCTGGCCCTAGATCCACTATATGATCTGCACTATACATGGTCTCCTCATCGTGTTCCACTACCAGTAGGGTGTTCCCTAGGCTGGTCAAATTCCTCAGGGTTTTCAATAGCCTCGCATTAACCCTTTGATGGAGGCCTATGCTTGGCTCATCTAGCACATATATAACCCCCACTAGGCTAGAGCCAATCTGGGTAGCCAATCTAATCCTTTGGGATTCACCTCCAGATAGGGTTCCTGCATTCCTGGATAGACTGAGATAGTCCAACCCCACATCATATAGAAAATTCAGCCTCTCCCTTATTTCCTTCAATACCTGTTCGCCTATCAATTTCTGCCTTTCATCTAGCTCTAAATTCTCGAAGAATTCTATGGCCCTGGTGATGGATAGTTGGGTGACCTCGGATATATTCAGCTCATCTATCTTAACCGCCAATACCTCGGCCTTTAGCCTATCCCCTTTACATGTAGGACAGGGGGTTTCAGTCATAAATCCATCTATCCTATCCCTCATATTATCGGAGTTGGTCTCCTCATACCTTCTTTCCAAATTCCTTATAATCCCTTCAAAGGTACCCCGATATTTCCTAAGGCCTCTATATCGACTTTCAAATTGAAATTCTATTATCCTATCGGTTCCATTCAATAGTTCATCCATAAACTTCTTGGGTGCATCCTTGAGGGGGGTATCCATATCGAATCCATTATCCTCCGCCAACCTCTTGAATATCTGATAATAATAGCTTGATTCATTATTAGCACCGAATGGAGCAATCCCTCCTTCCGCTATGCTCAAGTTGGGATTGGGGATTATTTCATCCCTATCCACCTCCTTATAATGGCCTATGCCATTACAGGTTGAACATGCACCGAAGGGGGAGTTGAAGGAGAACATCCTAGGGGATAGTTCCTCTATGGCTACACCGCAATCCGGGCATGCCAATTTCTGGCTAAACATCATCTGCTCGCCGTCTATAATATCCACTATCACCAAACCATCGGATAATCCCAATGCGGTCTCCATGGAATCGGCCAATCGCCCCTCTGTTCCCTCTCGTACTATGATCCTATCAACCACTATCTCTATATTATGGGCCTTGTTCCTATCCATGGATATTTCCTGATCTACTTCGTACATTTCCCCATCCACGATTACCCTTATAAATCCCTCGCGCTTTATATTCTCCAATACCTTCTGATGTTCGCCCTTTTTACCCCTTATAACTGGAGCCAGTATCTGAATCCTCGTCCTCTCCTCCAGTTCCATAACCCTGTCCACCATCTGATCTACGGTCTGGCTAGATATCCTATTGCCACATCTATAGCAATAGGGAATCCCTATCCTAGCAAATAGCAATCTCAAGTAATCGTATATCTCCGTTACGGTACCAACCGTAGACCTTGGGTTTTTACTGGTGGTCTTTTGGTCGATTGAAATAGAAGGCGATAATCCTTCTATATATTCCACATCCGGTTTATCCATCTGCCCCAGGAATTGGCGTGCATAGCTAGATAGGCTTTCCACATATCTCCTCTGCCCCTCCGCATATACGGTGTCGAAGGCTAGAGATGATTTGCCGGAGCCACTCAACCCGGTTATTACTATGAATTTATTCCTAGGCAATTCCAAATCTATATCCTTCAGGTTATGCTCTTTGGCACCCCTGATTATTATATTATCCTTGTCCAATCCCATTTCACCTCTTGTTTCCAAAGGTAGGCAAAGCCTCCCTAAAGCATATTATTGTAGACCTGCCTCCTGCATCTTCTTCAGTTCTATCATCTTATCCCTAAGCTCAGCTGCCCTTTCAAAGTTCAGCTCCTCAGCTTCCCTCAGCATGGCATCCCTCAGGCTATCTATCATGGATACTATATCCCCACCGGTAAATACCTCCTCGGCATAATCCCCCTCTTCCTCTAGGGCTATAGTAGCCTCTATTACATCCCTTACCCCCTTTATAATGGACCTCGGGGTTATATTATGCTCCTTATTATATCTATCCTGTATCTCCCTTCTTCTATTGGTCTCATCTATGGTCCTCCTCATGGAGCCAGTTATCATATCCGCATACATTATTACCTCTCCGGATACATTTCTAGCCGCCCTTCCAGTGGTCTGTATCAAGGATGTATCCGACCTTAGAAAGCCTTCCTTATCCGCATCCAATATGGCCACCAAAGACACCTCCGGCAAATCCAAACCCTCCCGCAATAGATTGATGCCTACCAGTACATCGTATTTACCTAACCTCAGATCCCTTATGATCTCCATCCTTTCTATGGTATCGACATCCGAATGAAGATAGGTTACCTTGATACCTATATCCTTGAAATAATTGGTCAAGTCCTCCGCCATCCTCTTGGTCAATGTGGTAACCAGGACCCTCTCGTTCTTTTCTTCCCTCTTCCTGATCTCAGCGACCAGATCATCTATCTGATGTTCGGTAGGCCGCACATCTATCTTGGGATCCAATAGCCCAGTGGGCCGTATTATCTGCTCCACTACCTGGCTAGAGTGCTCCGCCTCGTATTCCCTTGGAGTCGCCGACACGAATAGTATCTGATTTATATGGTTTTCAAATTCATGGAATTTCAACGGCCTATTATCCAACGCCGAAGGCAGTCTAAATCCATGCTCCACAAGATTGAGCTTCCTCGACCTATCCCCCCTATACATACCCCCAACTTGAGGGATGGTTACATGCGATTCATCTATTATTATTAGAAAATCTTCCGGAAAATAGTCTATAAGGGTATGGGGTTGACTTCCTGGCGCCCTACCGCTCAGATGCCTAGAGTAGTTTTCTATCCCCTGACAGAACCCCATCTCCTTCAGCATCTCTATATCGTACCTAGTCCTCTGCTCCAACCGCTGGGCCTCCAATAGCTTCTCCTGACCCCTCAACTCCTTCAACCTCTCCTCTAGCTCCTCCTCTATGCTGATGATGGCCCTATCCACCTTCTCCTGAGAGGTGGCATAGTGAGATGCCGGGAATATGGATATATGATTCCTCGCCCCTATTATTTCCCCGGTAAGATAGTTTACCTCCACTATCCTATCTATCTCATCCCCAAAGAACTCCACCCTCATGGTGTTCTCGCTAGATGAAGCTGGAAATATCTCCAATACATCTCCCCGTACCCTAAATGTTCCCCGGGTGAAATTGAGATCATTGCGCATATACTGTATATCTATAAGTTTTCTCATTATCTCATCTCTATCCCTTATCATCCCGGGCCTTAGGGATACCACCAGGTTTTCGTAATCGATGGGGTCCCCAAGCCCATATATACAGGATACACTGGATACTATTATAACATCCCTTCGTTCAAACAATGCAGCTGTAGCCGAGTGCCTCAACTTATCTATCTCATCGTTTATGGAGGCATCCTTCTCGATATAGGTATCGGTCTGGGGTACATATGCCTCTGGCTGATAATAATCGTAATAGTATACGAAGTACTCCACCGCATTATTGGGGAAGAACTCCTTAAATTCACTAGCTAGCTGGTATGCCAATGTCTTATTATGGGCAATAATAAGCGTGGGCTTCTGCACCCTCTCTATTATATTGGCCATGGTAAAGGTTTTACCAGAACCGGTCACCCCCAATAGAGTCTGACCCTTCATATTATCCAATATACCTCTTGATAATCTATCTATTGCCTGGGGCTGATCCCCTGTAGGTTTAAAATTCGATTCTACCTTAAATCTATTCATGGTTTTCACCTCGCGTTAAACATTTGTTCCCATTCTACTACCTAATTATATTACAGTTTAGATTATTGTCAAAACTTTTTATCATAAAAGTCTATTGAACAATTTCCCATTATATTATAAACTGATTGGAGAAGGAGGAATTACCTATGAAGAAAATATTATTCCTTTCTATTCTTATTCTATTATGTGTCATTGCATTAGCATGTAGCATCGTAGATAAGGATGAACCTCCCATCATGGAAGGCGTTGAGGAAGAATCTATAGATTATGAAATCGAAAAGATCGTACTATCCAAGGGATTTCAATCCCTATCGCCCAATACAGAAGTACTTAAAAAGGGCACTCGTCTAAAGCTATTGGTCTCGCCCGGGTTGTTGGAAAGTTCTGGAGTTACCATCGATAATATTACAAAAGCTGGTAACGAAATAAATATATATGTGCGCAATCTCACCGATGAGGAAAAGCAGCAACTATCAACCCCTCAAATCCTAGTAAAAATAGATGATCCATTGATCAAAAAATCGGATGAACTGCATTTTAATATAGTGGGCCAGAATTATAAACCCATCCCACTTAAATTGGATAAAAACCAGATATTGAATAAAGTATATTCGGACCTTAAGATAGAACCGACCTCCATACCTGCAATAGAATTGACTAAGGTAGGGGATAATCTCATATGGAATATATCCTTTAGCAATGTATTCAATACAGAGGACTCCCAGTTCTCATTGGTGAACCTAGATGTAGTTGTGGATGCGGATACCGGGGATATAGTAGAATCCATTAAGGATAATATATCTACCTATATAGATAAGGGGATCCTATTGGATTATATACCCCATAAGGCCCTATTATATAAACGGGAATATGAAGAAGATGAGGGCGATGGGGGATATGATAGCCTATGGATCTATGATATAGAGACCGAGAGCAAGAAAAACCTATATACATCTAGGCATAGGATATCATCTGCTCAATTCAATCCTGACAATGAGCACATATCCTTTATCGAAACCGGTGAGGGAGTAAGCGATATATATATAGCATCTATATCGGATGAGAAAGCACATAGGATCACACCAGCGAATAATTTAAGTCCTAAGACAATGAAATGGGTTGATGATAATAGGCTCTACTTTATGAATGTAGAGGATTCCAAGACAATATTATTCGAATATAATGTGGATAAGGATAAATCCATTAATAAGTTCTATGTGAATATGGATATAGAATCCTTCGATATCAAAGATGATGATATCCTATTGGTGGCATATGATGAGACCCGTAGGAATAGGAACATATATGTGACGAAGGATGGAAAGGATATGATCAGCATTGGAATTGGTTTTCAGGCCACCTTCCTATCCGATGGCAGCATTGCCTATCTTAGGAATATCGAAAAGGAAGATAAGAACGTATTGTATGTCTATAATGGGGATGGGGATACGGAATACAAGGATTCGGAATACAGTATAATCAACTATTTTCAACTCGGCAACGATGATATGATATTGACCAAGAAGGATTCATGTAATAACGAATATATAATCACTAGATATGACATATCTGAAAAGACGACCAAATCCTTTGCATATATAAATACCAATAAGGTATTCTATGATGAGGAAAAGATTCTAGCCTATATCGATATAGCACCGCCTATCGATAAGGATAAGCATAATATAATATACTCGGTTGATCTGAGTAGACTAAATGCAATAGATGAAGTAGATTAAAAAGAACCCGCGCGGGTTCTTTTCTAATTTCTAAACCAATTCCCTTTGCTACGAAATCTATCCATCAACTCGGAGATTGCACCTCTCGAGCTGGTTGAATTAAAGGCATATGCATGTACATCTGGGATCAATACCACGCCCAAATCCTGTATACCATATATATGACCCCGATACTCCTTCGATACCAGTTCCATCTCCCTATTTAACGCCCTTATGCTAAGGGATGAAGGCCCGATATCCAACGCGTTCTTTAGATGTTTTTCGTGATATACCCTATTTCCATTTATGGATACAATTATATCTCCGGATTCTAATCCCATCTTTCTGGCGATGCTATCTGGTAGGGTGTCCAGCACCTTTAGCCCCATATCCGAAGGTTTAAATTTCAAATTCCCCCGCTCCTCCACCCACCTACCTATTGCCACCACCGTCTCATGACCTAGGGGTGCGAATATAGCTACCACATATCTAAATTTATATTGCATGATAGATACCTGGGCGAAGACGATTACCAATATACTGAATAGAAATAGCATAATTACGGTTAGTATGGATTTCCTTTCCGGATAATCCGTTAACGCGATATCGCCATACCCCAGGATTGCCATTATGGTAGCCGGGTATATACTACCCTTGTTGATGAACATAACCAACGGAACAGGCCAGAACCTATTCATGGAAAAGCCACCAATCAACCCCTCCGGGCTATCCATGAATATGGGCAACCGCCCCCTAGTTCCATCTATCAATATCATGATGCTCTCTACTAGATGCAATACTCCCACTACCGTCATTATCTGGGGGATATCTATATGTGGATATCCGAACTTGAGGCTTATTAGGGATATTATGCCCCCACCGTAAGCAAAGCACATATATCTGGGATCGATTAAGGAAAGCAAAATGGCCATTATAATCAATGCATATAGATCCCTTAAATCTATTATGGTTCCTAGATGTACAAACATTACGCTCCCCATTATCCCACCTAGTAGACCCGTCATCATGGACGTGAATATATTACATAGGTATGAGCCTCCATATCCCTCCAACGCTAGCTTTTTCCATTTCGCAATCTTTCCATACTGATAAGCTATGATCCCGATTATAATCCAGTAAAAGGGAGATTTAAAGATCTGTACTATATTATATATGAAAAAATATATAATATGAAATATGATATACATCTCCATCTTCCCACTCCCTAAAATAGCTTATTCCATCATCTTCTTTATCTCCTCTATTGCGGTCTGCAGCTGTATATCCTCCTTTAGGTTCTCTGTTCCTATGGTCTCCACATCCTCCGGTAGCTCCACCGCTATATCCGGTTCTATTCCCAGCTCATGTATGCTAATGCCGTTGGGCGTGAAGTATTCCGATACGGTGAGTTTAAAACCCGATCCATCCTCTAGCTGTTTTATCCTTTGAACTGTCCCTTTTCCAAAGGTCTTCTGCCCTATGAGTATACCTCTATTCCTATCCGTTATAGCTCCCGCCAATATCTCCGATGCGCTGGCACTACCTTCATTTACCAACACCACCAACGGGGTATCTATCTTCTTCTTTCCAGATTTCTCATATAATCTCTCTCCATCCCTGCTCTCGGTATATACCACTACTCCCTCGCCTAGGAATTCATCGGCGATCTTTACGCATACATCTAGTAAGCCACCAGGGTTGCTCCTCAAATCCAATACGATTCCCCCTACCTTCCTATCCATGAGGGAGTTTAAATTCTCTTTAAAATCATCGTAGGTCTGTTCATCAAAGGATGTAATCCTTATATATCCTATATCATCATCTATGAT
>JAAYRM010000195.1 GCA_012518745.1 Tissierellia bacterium | reverse complement strand
CATATAATGGCCCTGGCGGTTCAAAGGCTTTTCCCCGGGGTGAAATTTGCCATAGGGCCTGCTATCGATAATGGGTTCTATTATGATTTTGATACGGAGCATCGATTTACTCCGGAGGATTTAGAAAAGATTGAAGATGAGATGAAAAAGATTGCTCAAGAGGGCCATGTCTTGGAGAGAACCACGATGCAAAGGGATGAAGCCCTTGAATATTTCCGAAAAGAGGGGGAGGTATATAAGGTCGATCTAATCGAAAACTTCCCTGAGGATGAGGAATTATCCTTCTATAAACTAGGGGAGTTTTTCGATCTATGTGCTGGGCCTCATTTGGATGATATCAAAAAAGTGAGGGCTATTAAGCTGCTAAGCATTGCTGGTGCATATTGGCGCGGCGATGAGAAGAATAAGATGCTTCAAAGGATCTATGGAACAACTTATGAAAAGGAAAAGGATCTAAAGAAGTATCTACGCAGATTGGAAGAGGCTGAAAAAAGGGATCATAGGAAATTAGGTAGAGAATTAGAGCTATTTACTATCCATGAAGAGGGGCCGGGCTTTCCATTCTTCCACCCAAATGGAATGGTAGTTAGAAATGAGTTAGAGGATTTTTGGAAGGATGAACATGTGAGGAGGGGCTATGGAGAACTGAAGACACCCATAATATTGAGTGAGGAATTATGGCATAGATCGGGGCATTGGGATCATTATAAGGAAAATATGTACCTCACTGAAATAGATGAGGCCAATTATGCTATAAAACCCATGAATTGCCCAGGTTCTATATTGATATATAAATCCAAAATGTATAGCTATAGGGATTTGCCGCTCAGATGGGGAGAATTAGGATTGGTTCACAGACATGAACTTTCAGGGGCCCTACACGGATTGATGAGGGTAAGAAGCTTCACCCAAGATGATGCCCACGTATATGCGTTGCCATCACAGGTTAAGGATGAAATCATGGAGATAATAGATCTAGCAGATTATATATATGATATCTTTGGCTTTAAATACCGAGTAGAATTATCAACCAAGCCTGAAAATTCCATGGGGACTGAGGAACAATGGGAGATAGCGACTGAGGGTTTGAGGGAAGCCTTAGAGGAAAAGGGAATAGAATATACCGTGAATGAGGGGGATGGCGCATTCTATGGTCCTAAGATCGATTATCATTTAGAGGATGCCATAGGGAGAACTTGGCAATGCGGTACTATTCAGCTAGATTTTCAAATGCCGGAGAGGTTTGATCTGACCTATGTGGATAGGGACAATGAAAGAAAACGTCCAGTTATGATCCATAGGACGATCTTAGGAAGCATCGAAAGATTCTTGGGAATACTGATAGAGCATTATGCGGGTAAATTCCCGATATGGCTAGCACCAATACAGGTAACAATATTGCCTATTTCCGATAAATTCAACGATTATGGCTATGAGATCAAGGAAAAATTAGAAAAGGCTGGCATAAGGGCTAGCATAGATGATAGGGCAGAGAAGGTCGGATACAAAATCAGGGAAGCAAGACTTAAAAGGATCCCGTATATGTTGATAATAGGGGAGAGGGAAGTTGAAGCAAAATTGGTGGCCGTGAACCAAAGGGATGAAGGCGATATTGGTCAATTTGAATTAGAAGAGTTCAAGGAAAGGGTCTTAGACGAGATAGCGAACAAGAAATGATAGAGGTATCTTAGGTAGAATTTGATTATGAACTGAACATGCTAGGCATTTTTCCGGTTGCTTTGGGCTAGGTACTACCATATCAAACGGGGCGGTAAAAACACCGCCCCGTTTAATCTAATGCATGTTGTCTATATTTAAGTTGCATAATCAATAGGTTTTTTATAGGTTTCAAAGATCTTATCCAATTGATGGCTATCTATGGTTTCCTCTTCCATCAAGGTATTGGATATATGGTTGAGGATATCTCGGTTTTCCCTAAGTATTTTTAGGGCTGACTGATACCCCTTATCCAAAAGGTTCTCTATCTCCACCCTGATTATGTCGTAGTTATGTTTTACATATGATTCATCCATTGCCATATGGCCTAAGGAGCCCATCCCGTAATCACATACCATCTTCCTAGCCAAATCGGTAGCTTTATCTAGATCATCCTTAGCGCCTGTTGTTATCTCATTAAATATCAATTCCTCTGCGGCACGACCCGCAAGAAAAGCCGATATCTTATCCATCAACTCCTGTTTAGTCAATAGATACCTATCATCCTCTGGGAACCTCAATACATATCCTAGGGTTTGACCCCTTGGTACAATTGATATTTTCTGGACCATATCGATCTTAAGTATTTTAGACACGAGTGCATGGCCCGCCTCATGAACCGAAACAGTTCGCTTTTCTTTCAATAAGACCGTAGGATTCTTGATCTCCAAACCCGCTAATACCCTCTCTATAGCAGCATTGAAATGATCGATACTAACCCTTGGTCTATCATTTCTAACCGCTATTATAGCAGCCTCATTGGCAATATTCGCAAGATCGGCACCCGATAACCCATGGGTTTTTTTAGCAATATCTAGGATATTGACTGTATTATCCAATGGCTTATTCTTGGTATGCACCTCTAATATCTGCTCTCGGGCCTTCATATTAGGATTTCCTACATATATATGTCGATCAAATCGGCCTGGCCTTAGCAATGCCTCATCTAGCAGATCTAGGCGATTAGTTGCCCCGATAACTATTATAGTTTCATCGGTATTAAATCCATCCATCTCAACTAGCAGTTGATTGAGAGTTTGATCTTTTTCATTGTTCGAATCCATATTTCTTCTTGTACCAATGGCATCGATTTCATCTATAAATATGATACTTGGGGCTTCCTTTTTAGCCTTTTCAAATAGGGTCCTTACCCTTTTAGCTCCAACACCTACATATTTTTCAACGAATTCAGAGCCACTAGCATATAGAAAAGTGGATTTAGTTTCTCCGGCTACGGCCTTAGCAAGCAACGTTTTGCCGGTGCCCGGCGGACCATAAAATAAAACGCCCTGGGGTATTCTAGCACCCATTCTTCTGTACTTATTGGAGTTATTTATAAAATCTATGGTTTCTTGAAGTTCCTCTTTAATTTCTTCTAACCCGGCTACATTATTGAATGATGTATTGTTGTTGTTCTTATCTTTATTAGCTAGATTTTCACTAGATAAAATTGAAGGCGCCAATTGAGGCCTAGATTTGGATCTTATAATGTACATTAGAAAGCCTATAGCCGCCAATAAAAATGTACATTTATATAGTATTTTCATTCTATTTGAACCCATATAGGTATAGTATCTACTAAACATAAACGCTGTAAACATAGTTGAACATAGCATCATGATTAAATACAAAATTCTTTTTCTATTCAATATATCACACCCTATCCGATATTTCTAAGATATAGTGTATCCATTTGATTGGTTGTAATGCATAGGAAAATAAAGGCAAGACATGTGGTTTTTATGCTTTTCTATTCCCTATAGTAACTTGACACTATCCTAGGATATCTGCTATTTGTACACGCTTAGATAGATATGATATAATAAAATCATAGAATATACATGAATTATTGGAACCAATATAAAGGTAAAATCTAAATCTATTTAATCTAGGAGGAAAAAATGCATAGCGATTTAACATTTTTCACAAATGAACCGGAGCGGAACTTATATGATAGATTTAATAAGATATTAAGATCACATACCCAGTTTTTCGATATCCTTGTTGGATATTTTAGAACATCGGGCTTTTACATGTTATATCCAGCGATGAAGGATATAGAGAAGATAAGGATATTAGTGGGGATTAATATAGATGGAAAAGCATATAACCT